>CAYMER010000031.1:0-6934 GCA_964389345.1 uncultured bacterium
CCTTTCTAAGCTAGAAATAAATTTTTCAGCGGCCCCGTCTGCGACGTTTTTGCCCCACCCTGTCGTATTCACTCCCTCATGGGAGGTCCGTTTAAGACAGGGGTGTGAACGGTTTGTGAAGGTTTTTAAGCTTGAAATATATTTCATCTCGGCTAAATTCTCATGGGCTCGCTCGGAAGAACTTGCTTCCCGTGATCACAACCACCAACTATGGAGGTGTTGCATGATATCGCTAGGCGCTAATGGCGGGATTAACGTCGGATGGGTCCAGAACGGGATCAAGCTCAGACGACGCTTCAAATCCATAAAGGAGGCCGAACGCTTTCAGGAGGTCGTCGACGATGCGCAGAATGCCATGCGGCTGGCTGAGGAAATGGACCGTTTTAACAGGGACTTCAAGTACGACCCCAGGCTGGTTGAGTTGAAGAATGCCGAGCTCGGGAAGGAGATCTAGGAAATGAAAGAACGCATCCGGCTCAAACAAACCCTGCAAAAGAAGCTCGGCGAGGCCCAGCACAAGCTATCCGAACAGCCCCGGAACATCATTGACCGCGCATCCTTCATGAAGGAAATCAAAGAGATCCGGAGCAACATCGACCGGCTGGACCGGTTCATTAAAGATCATGCCATCCTGATGCTCAATAAGTCACTGACAGGGGCAGTCGAGGACATGAAGAACTATTTCAAGTATCATAAAGAATCGATCAGAGGCGTGGAAAAGATGTTTTCAGAATTAAAGCAAGAGGTTGTGAACAAGATCGGAAGCGTCACAACCAAGGACCGCGTCTTGAGCATGAAAGAAGCCACCAAATACTTGGGTGTGAGTCGGGCAACGATCGCGATGATGTTCGCGGACGGTCTCCCTTATTTCCGGCTCGGGAGTCTCTACAAGATCAAGGAAAACGACCTGAAAAAGTGGATTGAGAAGAGGAAATCACGGCTTACTTCATTAGACCAAGCAACGCTGTAGGCTGTCTAATGTGAGCTTGTTAAGCGTTCGATCGCTTTAAACTATTGCTAGCTTGTAATAATCCTTGAATGAACTTTTGGTTCAACCAAAACGATTGTTTGACTGGACGATTGCCTTTCGAATCTTCATCTCTATCGTCATGATCGATTCCGTGCGGACGAATGTGAAGGATAGCTGTCGCCGAGCCCTTTGTAAGGCCAGTTACTTCTTTTCCGTTAACTTTAGTGACCTTACATTTCCCGGCTAAAACTTCTTTCTGATACATTTTCCATTCTTTTTCAATGATCCGCCATTCTTCTGTGGGACGCCGTCCGGTTATCGGTTATTTAGGGCTACAACGTTCCCTTGTTTGTTTTACATAATGCCATAAGGATTTTTTTAATCTGCCTGTCTGGGTTGGCCCTTATTGCGTGTTCCCAAAACCGGAACAGCCTCCATCCATGCTGCCTATACCATTTAGCGACTTGCTTATCGCGATCCTTATTTCTTTTTATTTTCTCTTTCCAATAACGAACATGCGATTGGGGCATTCTGCAATGGAGTTTGCACCCATGCCAAAAACAAGAGTCGATGAAAATAACCGTTTTTATTTTTTTGAGAGCAAAGTCGGGTTTTCCAAAACATCTCTTAATATTACTTCTAAATCTTAAACCGTGTTCTTGCAAATTACGTTTAAAATCTAGCTCGATTTTGGTGCTGTGCCCTTTAATAGCCCGCATAATCTCACTTCTTTTTGACGGGGACACATTATCCATTTTGAATCAAAGCGAAACGCACATTCGAGAGAATGGAAAGAGGCTTGATCTTAAATTGGAGCTGGTTTCCTGGATGCTTGGGATCTGATTTAGGAATTGCAATATGAGCCCCATTCCCTCCTTTCCTTTGCATTGTCATACACCGGCCAAAATACAAAACCCCTTTGGGGCTAACGCTTAGGGGCTGCAATTTTAAAAACTCTATGACGTTTGTAAGTGCGGTTATATGCCATGTATCGCGACTAAAATCATGGACAATAAAATATTCTAGCGTATTGTCACCATCAGCAAACAACCTTCGCAACAACATTTCTCTATTTTCCTCAAAAAATTCTTTAACGCTTCTAAAAGCGTCCTCTGTTATAAATATCTTGCTTCTTTTGAGCCTTCTATCATCAAGACTTCTCTGGATCACTTTCTGAACGCTTTCTGGCATCTGTATATCGGCGGCCAAATCTGCTAACCACACCCTTTCAAGTTGGTTGAAATCCGCCTCCGCCTCTTTAATGCTGCAACCTTTTTTACATTGGTTAAAAACCTCCCCCGGATCTTTAACGCCGCTTCCGCCTTTATACGTGTTGGGCAACGAAACAAGGGAGGCATCCGCTTTAACCTTTTTGTTTTCGGGCTTCTCAGCCTTTAGTTGTTGGTGCGACAAGCCCATTATGGCCTTTAGGCTTTCGTTAAAACGCACGTCGCTGTTTACCAAGTGAATAAACCGATCCTCCGAGGCAAACCCCCTACGAGCTGCTTTTTGACCGCTTTGCGGTGTCATAGCTTCCCTTTCATAATTTTTCTTAGCAACATAAAGCCGCTCCTCTTTTGGGAGACGGCTGACGTGAAACAAGATTGTTTTGTTCTAAAATAGTCTTTACTTGCGTAAAGATCTTTTTTATCACTGGAACAACTACGCTATTTCCGCATTGCTTATACGCTTGGTGAATAGAAGTCCCTTCGGGAAAAACGAACGCCTCTGGAAATCCGAGAACTCTCAAGCACTCTCTTGGTGTGAGTTGTCGGACGCGCCCGTTAATTAAATAAGCACCTGTTTTTCCAGCAGCTCCGCCTCCATAAGCCGACAAAGTAATAGCATGTCCTTTTTCGGAATAGATTCTCTCCCCTTGCCCTCCCTTGTTTATAATCCCCACTTGGATCGGTCCCGCAACGCAATCTTCAAACATTGAATCTTGAGAAAGTTTCTTGGAAAATAGTTTTATATCTGTCCTTAAAATAGAAAACCTTTCCGTCGTTTGCTCTGGCTCTGCGATATCCTTTATGAAAATTGGCTCATGCGAAGCTTCTGGAAATTCAAAATTGGAGATGCCGAGTTCTTTTCTGAAGCAAACAAGATAAACTCTTTTCCTGGACTGAGGAACACCATAATGACTCGCGTTTAAAACTTTATGAAAAACTTCGTATCCTATTTCGTTTAATGCCTCCACTATCGTTTGAAAGGTTTTTCCCTCGTTGTGTTTGACTAAATTCTTAACGTTCTCCAAAAAAAGCACTGCCGGCTTATGAAACTGGGCGATGCGAGCTATGTCAAAAAAAAGAGTCCCTCTGGTGTCATTAAAGCCGTTCTGTTTACCTGAGATGCTAAACGCTTGGCAGGGAAACCCTCCGCAAAGAATATTATGCTTGGGTATGTCTTCGGCTTTTATCTTCGTAATATCTCCTGCGGGTTCTTCTTTGAAGTTTTTTTTATAAGTCTTTGCGGCATTTTTATCCCATTCGGAACTAAAAACGCATTCTGCACCAAGACTTTCTAAAGCGCTTCTGAACCCTCCTATGCCAGCAAATAGGTCGATAAATGTTAATTTCATATGATTGTTGCTGCCCGCCATAGACTTTCTCCGTTTTTTATTCCCATTGAAACCGTTGATATTTTAGTCCCTAAGAAATCAAAAAACCAGCATAAGTGTGCATAGTTCACAATTTGTTGTATTTGGTGTGCTTGCCCTTGGCTTTTTCGATGGGGTATTTCAGGGCGTTCTTGGCCAGCTTCGCATCTATGGCCTTAGAGAGATCAATGCCTAGGTTATCGGCCAATTCAAAAAGATACATCGCCACATCGGCTAGCTCATCCGCGATCTCGTCTTTGCAGGCTTTCGCGTGGTCCTCGACTTCCTGGGGCTTCTTCCACTGGAAATGCTCGAGGACCTCCGCGGCTTCCAGAACCAGGGACAAAGCCACATCCTTGGGGTTGTGGAACTGCATCCAGTCCCGCTCGTCCCTGAACTTCTTGATCTTTTCCGTTAGTGTTTTTATTTCGCTCATAGATCAAAGACTTTTCCGTGGAACCCTCGGCGCACAATCGAGAGGCTAGTCCTATTTTTTATTAGGTGTAGCGCTGAGCCGCAAATACAACCTTTCATAAGTATCCAACAGCTTATCTATCGTTTTATCAGCGGCATCCGTTCTTTCTGGACTTCTTAATTTGGAAAGCAAATCCACCAACACCCTCGCTGGCAATTTCACGACTATCCTTCGTTCATGTTCGTGATATATTTCGCGAACCCAATCCAATTCTTTACCCTTTTCTAAATTTACGCTCTCAGCTCGATTAACGATAAAACCTAAACGGCCATATTCGCCCGTCAAGTAAGATAGCATCTGTCTATATTCTTGAGCGCCCAAATCAGCTGAAAAGTTTTTGATCTCAAATATCACCTGTCGAGTGCCGTAGTCATTGAGAATTCGCTGCCAAGCATCGGTTTTTCCATTGTTTCGAGCAACAACGTCCCTGCGCTGCGTTGCATTTTTATTTGGATGCAACTCTGCGCTAACCAACCCCCCGGCAAATACAATCCTCAGCGCTGTCAAACACCACTCCTCAAACTCCACAGCGCCTTCAATTCCAGAAGGGATCTTTGCCAATTCACTCATTAGCTGGCCAAGCTTCTTTTTTCTAATTTCGGGTGTTTCGGATGAGACTTCTATATCGTACTCATCATGGATTTCATCCACCTCTGTTGAATGTAGTATTTCCTCTGCGATATTAAGCGCTATCCAATAGCACGGGTGCACGAGTAATTGCGTTTCCTTCGCGACCAGAAATTCAGGATCTTTTACATAGTGACAGAAGACAAAACTCGAAGCCTCTTTCTTCCACACTCCTTAGAAACCAATGCTAAAAAGGCATTTAACAATTTCTTCTGGCTTCTGAAAGATCTTTAATGTTTGAATTTCCGCAGGCGTCAAACTCTCATTATTGATAACCTCATAAAGCAACTTTTCTATGCTCTCGAAACTGTTTTTCGCACTAGCCCCCGAAAAAACTTGAATGCAAAGACTCAAACCCGGAACTATTCCTTCATATTCTTTTTTCAAATCATCTAGTCGCGAGCAAGATATCTCTCTCGCAGAGGCATCAACATCATCCTCATAAATTTCACTTCGTTTATTCGACAAAGCATGATTAAAGGCTCTATTCATAAGAAGAATTAAATCTCTTGGCCTATACAACGTTTGACGCAAGCATCGCCTAAAACCAGCTATGCCATTTAATTCGCGAAAGGCTATGGTGTTCCAAATTTTGAGGCTTCTATCATGACCTAAATTAAATACTTGCTGCATCCGACTGCATATCATCTCTAGAAGATTTTGCTCGTCCCAATGCAACCTGAGCACATCGCCTTCAATATTTCGCGAATAGTCTGGATCTTGTAATTGTATCGCGCGAAAAATATTATCGCGCAAAAATGCGGTTGCTGTTGTGCGAGGCAAGATCGTGCCAAGTTGGTCTAGGGCGTATAGCAGACCCGTTAAAATCGCGACACCCAAAGAATCCGGTTCATACCCATCATCCAATCGATCAGCCAGAATTCTCACGGAATAGTGAGCGTCATCAAGCACAGTTGCTGTCATTTTCTGGAGGCTGGTGATTCCCAGAGATGTTGCAAGTACGGCTATTCTTCTTTCAACGGGGACAGAGATATCGACTTTTTCTTCTAAAGCTGAGTAAAGTCGCGAAGTAAGGTTTATGCCACGTTGCGACCAAGCTTGCGCCAAAACACGGATATCAGCTTTTTGCTCGGCACTTAATTTATAATTCTTCGCACAATCCACAAGAATTTCATTTAGGATGGCGTATTGCCAGACAATATTACATGCGGCGCGCAAATAACTTTGTTTTTCTCCAAACAAGGAGATAAGGCCACGCAACCCTATGACATCCGCTTCGCCGGGGGTTAAATCTATTACTATGGTTTTAACCGCATCACGCAAATAGCGTTTTAATTTGTAGTGAAGCGCGCTCTTCCCCGTTCCCCGACGGCCAATCACAATACGCCTTTTGCTTTCCTCAATCAGAGACCTATATTCGGGCGTCTCATAGAAAGCATGGTCCAACATGTATTGATCTTGTTCTGCTCTCAAATCGCCTAATGGATTAGTTTTCATATAGACCTTTTTTAAAAAAAACCGTTATAAATTCCTAACTCCGGGAACACATCACTTAATTCCTTGCAATCCACCACGCGCGTACTCTAACCTCTTCAAGAAGAGTTTCAAGAAAATTTATAAGATTTTTGATCTGGAGCGGGATCCGAGCAATTCCGAACAAACCTCCTCTCAAACTACGCACCAAACAATACCCAACCTGCCCGCCGACAGGCAGAACCCTCTCAAAAAAAACCTTGCCGAACAGCTTGAGGCACCAAAGGGCAGGCGCCTTATCTTCAACCCCGGTCTTTCTAAAATAACTTCCCTTCTTTCGCCTAATGGATATAATACCACTATGCACGCAACTACGAAAGATAACGTCATTAATTGCGCGGTCTATACACGGGTCTCGGTGGACGAACGGGCGGAAACGCAAACGTATTCCACGCTCGATAACCAGCGGGACAGCTGTATCGCTTATATCGAGAGCCAAAAATCCCTTGGATGGAAGGTCTTCAAGGTTTATGAGGATGCCGGACAGTCCGGGGGATCGCTCAACCGCCCTGCCCTGAAGCAGCTTATCGAAGATATCAAGCGGAAGCGCATCCAGACCGTGATGGTCTACAAGATCGACCGCCTCACCCGCAACCACAAGGATTTTTACTCCCTTCTCGAAGTTTTTAATGAACATGACGTCAAATTCGTTTCCACCACCCAGCACTTCGATACGGCCTCTCCGGCGGGACGGCTCCTTCTTCACGTCATGCTGGAATTCGCCCAATTCGAACGGGAAATGTCGCAGGAGCGGACCTATGACAAACGCTTC
>CAYMER010000032.1:0-3941 GCA_964389345.1 uncultured bacterium
CCACGGGATGAGACGGAGCCACCGCCGCAGTCTCGGCCGCGATCTGCGGGGCCGTAGCGGCGGCTTCCGGAAGAGGGATCAATTTGATATTGCGAAATTCGAGTATGCCTTTTTTCGCCTCCCCCACCCGCGCATTCGTAAATACGAAGACCACTTCGTTGACGGCAAGGGGCTTCTGCGCGTGGAAATCAAATTCCACGGGCTTCCAGACCTTTTCAAAAGTCTTCGGGGCGTAACGGCGGACCACATTGCCTTTGGATTTAAGCTCAATAAAGAAACTCTCCGGAGCACCCTCGTCGGCCTTCCGGCGAACCTCAAAAGAAAGACCGGCATATTTTGAAATATCAAAATCGCGCGTCTTGATATAGACGCCGCAAAAAGAGCCCGCCGGGAAAACATCGTATTCGGTCTCAAGAAAAACCTGCCCCGAGTCCGGATCTTTGAAAAATTCCCGTCCCGCATAGCCGATCTTCGGCGTGAAAAAAGTCCCGTGATCGAAAACGACATTAAAAAAACTTCCGGCCAGCTTGGAAAGATCGATCTGCTCAGCCTCCATCACGGCTGATTTTTCAAGAAGTTCGTAGGATTCTTTCATAAGACCCCACGCTTCTGCGGTAACCCTGGTAGCCGGCTGGATCACACCACCCACAACGTTTGTCTCTTCAAGCCCCCGGATGCGGATCCCCTCAGAACGGAAAAACGGCGAGGGTTTTGAGACCTCCACGAAACCGCGGAGAACGCCGACCTTGCCTTCCTGGCCCGGTTGAGCGGACGCTTGCACGCGGAAGATAGCGCCGTGGATATTTGCAATATAATCGCGGGTCTGGATCTGTAAGATCGCCTTATTGTCATTCTGCTTACGCTCAAATTGACGTGTCGTCGCGCCCAAGAGAACCCCCTGGGCCAGACGCAGTTTATAAACTTCCCGCGCTTCCGTCACGCGAGACTCTTCGTTCCGGATCTCGGAATTCTCCTTCAAGCGCAGGTGAATCTCGTTTTCGACCTGAAAATTGACCAAACCGTCCGCGCCGGTCTTAAGTTTTTGAGAAGTTACAAACTCTTCCCCGCGCTTGGGAGCGCGCCAGGAATGGGTTTTAAGATCATAGATCTGGACGTCTCCTTCAAATCCGAGAATCTCGAAAGCGAGAGGCACATAGGGCCGGGGGGCAAAACGGGACCACAAAATGAGACCCACTGCGATCACAAGGACAACAACGAGGGACTTCCAATAATTCACTGTCTTGGGTTTTTCAATGCGAACATTCATAGCGTTAGTTTATATCACCTTTACAAACTTGTCTATCTTCCATCAGGAATTGAGCTTGTTCAAGAAGATCAAGTGCTAAACAACACGCAAGTTTGTAATTCTGTGGGCGGTACAGGATTCGAACCTGTGACCCCTACCGTGTGAAGGTAATGCTCTAAACCAGCTGAGCTAACCGCCCACGGAATTACAAATCTAACCACTGCATCGGCTCCCAATCTCACAGAGACTGAAAAAAGCGCCGCGAGCCAGTACAGCTTCAGCCGAAAACGTACTTTACGCCCGTCCGACGTATTCGCCTGTTTCAGTATTGACCTTGATCTCGGTCCCTTCATCGATAAAAAGAGGCACGCTCAACTTAAGACCGGTCTCACAAACCGCCACCTTGACCGTATTGGAAACAGAATCCCCTCGGACCCCAGGAGGAGGTTCCGTGACTTTTAACGTCACAATCCCAGGCAGCTCAGGAAAAATAGGCTTTTCTTCATAGAAATCAATCTTGATCTCCATACTCTCCTTCAAATAATACTTTTTATCGCCTAAAATCTCCTCGGACAACACGAACGAATTATAATTTTCCATATCCATAAAATGATACCCCTGAGCATCCTTGTACAGGAACTGACACTGTTTTGGATCTAAAGAGATCCTCTCAAGGGGTTCGTCAGGCGCGAACCGGGTCTGAACAATGCGGCCGTTCTTGAGATTCTTCAGCGTAATCTGAAAAAAAGCACGCAGGTTCCCGGGCGTGCGGTGGGTAGCATCGGTCACCATATGCATCTCCTTTTGATGAAGAACAATGGCGCCTTTTTTTGCGTCTCGTGCTTGCATAGAATTCCTCTCGTTAAAATCAGTGCGTATTGTTAAATCAGGGGAACGGTATTATACATAAAGTAACCCTTGGGAGAAATATCTTTAAGCGCTCAGACGATGCTAATAACCGAAAGGATGCGCTCCGGGGTCTGGTTCTCCACGCGATATGAAAAGAACTTTTTGTTCTCGCAGACCGTGCAAAGACCCGTGTCACAGATATGGCCCTCCGCGATCCCCCGTTTCAGGAGGCGGCTTTTGATCGCCCCCACAAGGTCCAGGTGCCCTTTGTCACCTTTCCCGCGGTAAAACCCGGGGAAATAGCCGAGAAACTCTTTGCCCACCTCGTAGCAGCATTTGCGGATCGAAGGCCCGATCGCCACACGCAGATTCCCCATTTTGGTCCCGCATCGCTTCTCAAAGATCTTGAGCATTTGAGCAACGATCCCGTCCTTGACACCCTTCCACCCGCCATGCGCGATCCCGGCAACCTTCTGGACAGGATCCCAGAAAAAAACCGGGACACAATCCGCGGTCCGGACCCCGAGCACCAGCCCCGGGAGCTTCGTGATCAGTCCGTCGGCGGGAGCTTCCAAAAGTTCCGGATCCGGCCGCTCGGCCACCACGATCACACTACCATGGACCTGCTTGACCATGACCAAGTTGTCCGGATGAAAACCCATCTCCTGAAGGAATTCTCCTCGTTTTGAATTGTCGAAAGCGCGGGAATGAAAACCTGCGATGACCCCTTTACCAAGGGACTCCAGACGGAAAATTCCCGTGGGATCTTCTTTGAATGTCATAGCTCCGAACTCCGAGAAGTGTCTTTGGCTGACGTTTCAAATAATTTTTCAGCGGTCAAAAGATTTTCTGCTTTCTTCATTTCAGGACCGGCATGAAAGCGTTTCCGTATGGCGCCGTCATGGAGGTAGTTGTTGATGGCAATCAGGATCATACCCTGATCAAGGGAATAATATTTCCGGGCGACTTTTCCGTCCGCAACCGACACGGCGTCATAAAAACCATACTCACCGTAGATATCATAAAGTTCGATCAGCTTCCGGAGATTCTGGACGGCTTCGACCGGAATAAACTCAAGCGCAAGTGCGCTCGCGTGCGGCGTCACAACCCCGGCCTTGTATCCTTTGATCCCGAAAGGTTTTGCTCCATATTCAGAATAACTGTCCTTAGGATCCGCTGAGGGACTCATCCCCCAAACCGGCATTCCCAATTCCTCCCGGGCATAACGCATCTGTCCCTCAGCGTGAACGGCATCGTTCTTTCCCAATCCCTCGGGCGCAAGTTTCTTTTCCTCAAGTACGACCGTCGGCATAAGGGCTTCGAAGGCCGATCCCCCCCAACTCGGAACGTACTTGAGATCCTTCCACTCATAATACCCGCCGGCATATTTATAACCCAACACCGTCCGCTCCGTTCTGTTCTTGGGCGTCTGGGATTGCCATTTATAGTTCAGCGGGAACGTCCGGACCATGCCCTCGAACCAGATTTTTTCTGGAATATCGCCGCGCGCAATGGCCATATAAATCGCCGCCCGGGGTTCGGCATAAAAAACACCGTACCGGTAGTCGGTGTAGACGCCAAGATTTTCGTAATAGCCGTGATACATCTGGTTTGTCACAGGATCATAGAAAAATTTGAAATTCGCGTGCGCGAGAAGCCGTCCCACTTGTTCCGAAAGCTCCTCAGGAAACGCATTCTTCGCCACGTAATAGCCCAAGAAAAGCCAGCCGCTATCCACAAAAGAAACGAAATAACTCGTCGGGACCAAAAGCGTCGTATCATAATAGTTGAACGGGAATCCACTCGAATGGCACTTGAGCTTTCCCATGGTCGCGAGCGTTTTCCG
>CAYMER010000033.1:0-2888 GCA_964389345.1 uncultured bacterium
GCCTTTTCATTGTGTCTAGGCCTCTCTCATTTTGTGATGGCCGAGGATGAGGGCGCTTCCCTAGAAGCCCCGGTTTCTTCGGTCATGGGACAACCGGCTCTGAGAGGGACGGTTCCCGTGGCGCCGGAAGTTAAGGTCGAAAGGACGACCGACGGGAAATATTACCTGGATTTTAAATCTGCGTCGCTTATCAATGTGCTGAACGTACTTTCAAATCTGAGCGGGATCAATTTCATCGCGGGAACCGAGGTGGCGGCGCGGCAAGTCAGCATGACACTGGATAATGTCGTTCTTGAGGACGTTCTGCAGGCGATTGCGTACGGATGCAATGTCAGCTATGATTTTCTCCCCGGAAGAAACATCTATCTTTTCCGGGCTTCGTCCGACGCTCCGGATAAGCCGTCTTTGCTAACCCGCGTTTATAAGCTTTATTACTTGAGAGTAACCGCCGTCAAAGAGGCCTCAGATTCCTCCGGATCTTCGAGCGGATCTTCGAGCGGATCCTCGAGCGGATCCTCGAGCGGATCTTCTTCGAGTGGCGGACTTACGGCCCAGTCTACGGCCCAGTCCACGGATCTTGAAGGTGCGGCGATCGTTAAGTCGGTTGAAAAGATCCTTTCCGAACGGGGTAAAGTTTCAGTCGATGACCGTTCCAATAGCTTGATCGTAACTGATTCGGAAGACCGGCTCAAGATGATCGAATCTGCGATCACTCAGCTCGATCGCCCCGTGGACCAGGTGCTTATCAATGTGATCCTGGTTGAGACGTTCGAGGATCTTGACCGGAAACTCGGCATCGAATGGGGGGGCACCGAAGGTGTTTTTGGGACCCTCACAGGTGCTACCGCGGAGACCTCCTGGCCTTTAAGACCAGGCGCTACTCCGAGCAGTAATTTTTTTGGTGATATCGGGAATGCGTTCAAGGATACCGCAAAACAATTCAATCCCACGAACAATTCGGGTACGGTGACTCCGGGGCTTCGGGATTTTTCGAGCTTTCAGATCACGATCAGGGCGTTGGAAGATGCCAGCAAACTCAAGATCCTGGCGAAACCCAAGATCCTGGCCTTGGATAATCAGCCCGCTCTGATCAAGATCTCGACTGATCAGGCCATTGGATCTACGACGAGTACGGAGGCGGGGGGGGCAGGAACCTCTTCTTCAAGTATCGAACGTTACGAAGTCGGAACCATCTTGCGCGTTACACCGCTTATCAATACCGGGGGACGTATCACGTTGACGGTGGAGCCAACATTTGCAACGGTGGAACCTTCCGCGATCCAGGTGAACGCGATAGGAACGGGAGATACAGGAGATCCCACGATCCGGACCGCCCGGACCACTCTGATGGTCAATGACGGACAAACAATCGCCCTGGGAGGCATGCTTTTCAGTCATCAATCCAACGATGACCGGAAGGTGCCCTTTTTTGGAAATATCCCCGTGATCGGCAAGGCATTTTTTACAAGCAACTTGAAATCGATCAAGGATCGGGAATTGATCCTTTTCATAACGCCTTACATCATCACGGATCCTTCCATGCTTGAAGCTGAGAACTCCCCCGATCGGCGTCTGTATTTTGACGATGAGGCGGCTCCCTTCTGGAAGGTGAAGGAAAAGCAGTGGTATAAGGATCTTAAGGATGGGGTGGAGAAAAAAACGGATTTTGAAGGTTTTTTCAATGTCCGGAAGAAATTGATCGATTCCACGCTGAGCGCTTTGGATCAGAGCGCAAAGGCATCCGCTTCAGGGCAATCCTAAGATAGGGAATAAAAAAAGAATGGGCATTAACGCTTTATTGGGTGATATTCTTGTCGAGCGGGAGCTCATTACCCAAGCGCAGCTTGACCAGGCTCTTGACAAACAAAAAGAGACTCAAGAACCGCTAGGGCAAATCCTGATCCAATTAGGTTTCTTGGAGGAGTCTCAGCTCCGGATGACGTTGTCCGAGCAGCTTGGTGTTTCTTTCCTTTCGACCGATCAATTAAAACCCCGCACCGACCAGCGCCTCAAGGAATGCATTCCCGTCGACTTCGCGATTGCGAATTTTGTGCTTCCCCTGGACCGTTCCGGGCAGGTGCTCAAAGTGGCAGTGGCGAAAGTACCGGACATCATTTTTATGGACAATCTTCGCAAGATCACCGGCCTCGACATCGTGACGGTTCTCTCGGCCGAAAGCGAACTCAAACGGGCCATTGAAGCGTATTACGGCAATACCGATCTTCAGGAAGTCGTTTCTTCCTCGGAGGTCGATGATGTGAAGCAGGATTACATCCAGAACAAAGACGAGACCCGGCTTGATATTGGGACGACCATTGCGGAAGCCGAGAAGGCTCCCGTAGTCAAGCTTGTCGATGTTATGATCCGCAAAGCTCTGGATGACCGCGCGAGCGATATTCATATTGAGCCGTGTCAGGACAAGATCAATATTCGCTATCGCGTCGACGGTGTTCTCTATGAACTCCCGCCCCCTCCTCGTGAGCTTCACAATGCCATGGTCTCCCGCATCAAGATCCTTTCCAAGATGGACATCGCAGAGAAACGCATTCCGCAGGACGGTTCGTTTGCGCTTCAGTACAAGGGACACAAGGTGGATATGCGCGTGTCGACCATCCCCATCGTTTTCGGAGAGAAAGTCGTCATGCGTATTCTGGACAAGCGCCTTGATCTTTTGGACATGAAGAAGCTCGGTTTTGAACCCGAACAGCTTGAGCTTTTTGAAACGGCGCTGATGCGGCCTTACGGACTTATCTTTGTGACCGGGCCGACAGGAAGCGGAAAGAGCACGACGCTTTACGCGGCTCTGAACAGACGCCTTTCCCCGGAGATCAATATTCTCACGGTCGAAGACCCGGTCGAATATCAGATCTCGGGCATGAACCAGGTCC
>CAYMER010000034.1:0-2669 GCA_964389345.1 uncultured bacterium
AGAAGACGGCATACGAGATCATAGCCGGTGACTGGAGTTCAGACGTGTGCTCTTCCGATCTACAGCCTACACGGGATTCATCGATGATGCATCGATCCCCACGACTAATCTTCAATCGGTGACGGGAACCACGGTGGGATCTTTTTCCGTGAATATTGATTATCCCGATCAACTGGATTGGGTCACCCTGACGGCCCAGGCGACCGTCGACGGCGAGACGCGCCAATTAGAAGGACGGGTTTTTCTCCAATCGAACCTTTCAAAATATCTTATGTACGCGAACACTACCACATTAGGGCTGGGCAGTAACCTGGTTCTTGGGATCAATGACGGGGTGAACCCCCAAGGAGTCTCCGCCAATGAGAACGACCGGGCCGCCTTGTACTACACGAATGATCTGGATTTTTCGGGATCCAATATCAACATTTACGGAGACGCCCACGCGGAGAATTTTATCAGCGGCAGCAACTCCAACACCATCCACGGAGATACTTACGTGGGCGGATTCGCTTGGGATGCCCAGGGCCGCGTCACCAATGACGGCATCAACGGGACCCTCACCGTGAATGACGGGTTTGCCGATGATACCGATCGTGACGGGAATGGGATCATCAACGCGAACGATTATTCCGACCGGCATGACCTTTTAAGAGCGGCCGATAATATGGCAAATTACAATGCGGACGCGCGACGGGAAGAGATCCTGGACACGGTGAATCTTACCTTTTACCAAAACAACAACTCCAGCGCCGCGGTCTCGCGGGGTTACGGAACAACGTCCGCGGAACGTTATTTTGTTTTCGAGCCCAGCGCCGACGGAACCCAAACCAAAGTGATCGTTTACAATAACCAAACCCGGTACAACGCCGATCAGAGGGCTTATAAGACCGATGAATTCATGTTGCCGACCGCGACCAACCCGACGGATAAGGCGATCCTTTATAACAAAGGAAGCGCCCACGTGAAGGGAACTGTCGCCGGCCGTGTGGCCGTTGTCTCCTCCGACGACATCTTCTTTGACGGGAACATCAAATACGCGGGGAATAATTCTTACTGCTCCCAGGCGAGTTCGGCGGCGTTCATGGCCAAAGATCAGGTTTTTTTCCGTCCGGAGAACCTTGAGGTGAGCGGGATCATCTATGCCGATAAATTCAACTCCCACTCAGGTAACCTGGCCATTGATTCCGACTATAATGTAAACGGGCAATACGAGCCGGGCGACAAATATGACGGCCATTTCCGGCATTTCGGCAACTTGATCGTCGACGGGACCGGGAATACCTCCAATTACAATAATGATCGCGCTTATGTCTACGATCCCAATCTCAAATATTATCGCCCTCCCGGAATCCCGATCCGCCCGGAACTTCGTACGGTCCGAGAGGTGTAAAACCGCAGGGAAAGGAAGATTATATGAAAGAAATTAAGCTCATTCACCTCGTGATCGTCGTGATCCTTGTTCTGCTCGCGATAGCCATTCTTCAATGGACAAAACTCCCCCGAAGCGCTCCCGCAGCATCGGAACCCTCGGCGGTAACCGCTCCGCCCACAGAACTCCTGCCCCCGCCGCCAAGCGACATTGTAAAATTAAATACCCTTCCTCCTCTCACGGAAGAGGCTCCGTCCTTCAAGGAATCCCCCGGAGAAAGTCTCGAGCCAAAAGACCCGTCGAGAAGCAGCCAAAAGGCCATGCTTTAATCAGCAGGTAGCATTCAGCGTATAGCGCACAAATCCATTTTTTTTAGAACACCTAACAATACCGTCATTCTGAGCCCGGAGGGCGAAGAATCTCGAAGTGAGATCCTTCGCTGAGCAAAGCAGTCCTTTAGGATCGCTCAGGATGTCTGAGCATTTGTTAGGCGTTCTTAATCTGCCCGCTGAACGCTACGCGCTATACGCTTATTTCTCTTCCCACGCGCAGACTTTGGGGATCTGGAGAAAGCCGCTGTATTGCAGGAAGGACACGCCGAGATACTTTTTCCCGGTCGCGTTCTCTTGAAAGCGGAAAACACCGGCTATGAGTTCTCCGATTTTTGTATAACCCTCGCCCGTCTGGATCTTCCCCGCCGGGATCGCCGGATCTCCCCTGTTGTCCCGGCAAACTCTGTCCGAGAGCATCCCCGTCTGGGCAGCCTGGTAGAATTTATTGGCGGGGTGGTCTTTCGGGATGGTGGGGATCGTACCGTTCACCGGTGCGGAGCAGCCGGCAAGAAAAAAAATGGCTGCCAAAAGAACATTCGTCATCCTGAGCGAAGCGAAGGATCTCGCTTGAGATTCTTCCCCCAGCTGCTTCGCTTTGCGAAGCAAAACGGCAGGGGTCAGAATGACGGGCCAAGTGATGGTCCGCTTGAGTTTTTTTTTGTTTTTTACCATTTCCCCGTCTTCTGGGTGGAAGGTTTCGGGTGATGCCGGATCACGGAGACGGCTTCCTCCAAAAGAGAATCGGGCAGGGAATATTCCTTGAGCTCTCCGTTCAGGAATTTGTCATGCCCGGCAAGATCCATGAGCCCGTGGTCGCTGTAGCAGAAAAGGATCGCCTTCTCCTTCCCCTCTTCGCGCGCTTGAATGGCCTCATCGATCGTCGCGGCGATCGCGTGACTCGTTTCCGGCGCGCAGATCGCGCCTTCCGTCCGCGCCCAAAGCATCGCGGCCTCGTAACATTTCACCTG
>CAYMER010000035.1:0-5242 GCA_964389345.1 uncultured bacterium
GGATGAATCTGAATATTTTGGTTTCCACCAATCTTATTTAATACCTTTTTAACATTGGTATCTGCAAAATTTTCAGGGGTGTAGGTCGCAGCCTCGCCCGTCTCATCCTTCAGATCGGTTACCCTGAACCCCTCGAAAGTAACACCTCAAGAAACATTTCATCGGTCGAGTCCGGCAAGCGACACGCAACAGGCGAAGGGGTAATCGACTCTCCCGCCGCAACAATTTGCGCCAACAATCGCATAACAAACGGGATGGAAAGAGCGAGCTTAGGACGTTTTAAAACCGCCTCGTATTCCGCAAGGATCTTCCCGTCAAAACAGACGTGAAGAGAATCGTTCATGACCATTCGCACGATTTTTCCGGGAGATCCGTCCGGAGAAAGAGCCCCGGAGACAAGCACGTTGGTATCAACAACGACTTTCATCAGGCGCGGGCCTTACGGGTTTCTCGGCGGGTCTCCTGAATCAGAGCGTCGATCTCTTCCATGGTCATCTTGTCAAGGCCCCGACGCACGGAATCTTTTTGGATCACATCCAATGCCGCAAGAGCGCGGGACTTCCGGACCTCGGCAAGATTCTCCTCCAGAAATTCTTCGGACGTGCTGGAAATGATGGCGATCGGCTTCCCATTCAACGTCAGCACCATGTCCTTGAAGCGGGCCAATTGCTTCCATATCTGCCCCGGTCTCCCCCTCAGCTCCCTTACCGTAACAAAGCGCATAATCGCCTCCTTTGCGTAGCCTTATCGTCACTCATAAGTATACACAATTGTCACCCGCAATGCAAGAGGCTTTTGATTTTATAAAGAATCTTGATCTGTGAACTGTGGTCTTATATCTGAAGACTGGGTTAAGCAGCGGAGGCGACTTGCTGGCGGCTGACAAGTTCGGTGATCAGGGTCTTGATGGCGGCCACGAGGCACTCCTCAACCGAGAACGAGAACCCCTGGTTCGCGTCCCCGCTCGGCCGGACCCCGTAGTCGGCCATCAGTCGCATGAACTCAGTCTTCCCCAGGATCGCGGCAAGCTGGGCCAAACGACCGATCGCTTTGCGCGAATCCATCTGATTGCCAAAGACCGCGCGGACCGCGGCCTCGTCAAAGTCGAAGACAAGATAGCCCAAGCCTTTGAGATTCTCCACCTCCGCGCGCATTCCCGGAATTCCGTCAAGATCCGCTCGATCGATCGCAAAGATCGTGTGCTCCTTGCTCGTACTCTCGTGGCGGAATTTCTTTTCAATATTCGCCTTAATATCTACCACCTTCGGGATCGAAACGAACCCGAGTTCCGCGCCCAGCGTCGAGCTTCCAAGCGTATACACCTGCGCCTGGAGACGGTTCAGGAGCGCGTCCAGGATCTGGGCGCGGTCTCCCTTGACGATCAGGATCTGCTCCGCTAATTGAATAACATCACGCTTCGCCGCTTCATCTGACAGAGCAACCTGTCCGCGCGCCACGGCCAAAAGCGCCGTGAGGATGTCGATCTTATTGGCATACCGCACCGCATCCAGCTGTTTCATGGCCTCCACGGTCGCATCATACGCCGCGACCTCATCTCCGCCCGCCGCATGGACCAGTTCGTGGACCATCGCAACCCGGAGGTCCTGCCGCGCCTGTGCCTCGGGAAGTTCCGCGAACTTCGCCGCGTTCAACACGATCGCCGTCTTTTCCGGATCGCGCTCATCCGTATACGCAACCCGGTCGCCCATCAGCGCTTTTTCTTCCGCGGTCTCCGCCCATTGGTACGTCACGGGTTTCACAGGCACCCGATACTGCGGCAGCACCACCAGAGACAACATCCCCTGCGCCCCCCGCGTCGCATCCCCCAGCATCCGATCCATTTGAGGCCCCGTCACCGGCGCCACCTCACGAACCTCTGAGCGTGGACTCGGAGTCGGACCGGAGCCAACGCCAGGGACACTCGGCGCTCCGGTCGTTTTGGCCCCCATCACTTCTTCTACGGCTTCATCAAACATCTCACGCGGCGTCAGAATCGTGGCGACCGGCGACCCCATGACTCGAAGGTGATGCATTTTTTTCTGCTGTGCGACTCTCTTTGCCTGATTGTTCAAACTGGCGGAGCGGCTCGCACAGGTGTCCATCATAAAGAAAAGACCGTCCGTATAATTCTTCAGGTATTTGAGCATCGCAATCCGCATCTTGAGCGGGTCCTTTGATTTAATGATATCGTTGAGCTCTTTAAATTCCTCTTCGCTTAAAACCGCCTCCAGTGCGCCTTGTTTATTCTTTGCCATTTCCGTTTTTAGGATCATCGCCGCGTCCTCGTAGTTCCCGTTCGAAGCGGCCTCCATAAATTGGAAGAACCATGCAAAGACCGGCACTTTGGAAAAGTACTCGTGGGACGCACCGAACGCGGCGGTCAGCTGGGCGGACATCTCGCGAATCCTCGGAGCCTTCGTGCGAAGTTCCTCGGGAGTCGCGGTCGCTAGCTCCGCCATGAAAGCATCAATCCGGGGCTTGAGGTTCTCCAGCATCTCCAGCGGATCTTCATTCGCTTTAGAATTTGCCACCCGCAGATAAAAACGCATCTTGTCCCGATAGAGGTCCTGATCATAGTCCCGGGTGCGGTTGAGTCCCGCCAAGACCGCCGCCCTCTCGTCGTCATTGAGAAATTTCATATAGTTCGAGGAAACGTATTCGGCGAAGAAGTCGCGCCAGATCTGACGCTGGGAATCGGAGCCTTCTTTGCGCGAGAATTGAATCGCGTTCCTCGCGGCCGGGTCCTGAATTTGATCGAGCGGCACCTTGGACGCTGTCCCGCCGGCAAGAATTTCCGCGACACGGTCGATCTCCGCTTCCACCGTTTCGTGCAAGAGATAGGCGCGCAGAACACCGGCCGCCGAGGCGACGGGATTCGCCAGGGTCGAATCGCGGCGCATGCGGTTCATCTTTACGATCAGGTCTTTGCTGTAATGTACCGTATTGTTCCGAACGTAAGCCGCTGTGTCCGCGTACGCATCGATCTGGACGCCGTTTTTAAGGATCTCTTCGAGCCGGCCGCGTAGGTGCATGTAAAGGTTCTTCTGCCGTTCCGTGATCGTTCCCGCAGTAAAAAGCGCCTGGAGATTGGTATCCGAAAGACGCGCGATCACATCACCGATGAATCCTTTAATGAACTCGTCATTTACCCCGATACGATACGCGAACTCAAACTCGGCGATCTGCAGATCCAGTTGCGGCGCAAGGCGGTACGCTTCTTCGAGAAGGCTCTTGGCCTCAGCTTCCCGGTTTGCAACATCGGTTCTCATTGTGGCAATCGCCTTGCGAAGTTTTTCGCGAGCATTCAATTCTAATGCTTTTTCTGGATTCGCGGTTTGGATCCGCTCGTCCAGCATTTGCTGAATCGCGATAACATCAACATTCTGCAGACCCACGCCCGCGGCCACCGCGGCCATAACTCCCGCTGTCATCCATTCAAACTCATTTGCCGCATCAGCGATATCCCCGACCGCCAGGGCTCTGCCTTGGGCGATATTAAGCAGATAACGCTCCACCTTTGAAAGCTGGGCCAACTGTTCCAGATTCAGGCTGTCCCACTCTTTGGCATTACGCAAGGCTGTAATGATCGCATCGGACGGTTTCTCGACACGCGGATCGATCGCTTTCAGGACCGCGAAAAGCATCGCGCCCGGATTCCCACCTAACCGGTCTGCAATTTTCTGGATCTGATCAGGCGTGATCTCTCCCGGCTTTCCTTTACGAACGATCTCCTCAATCTCAGGAAGCACGGTGATGTACTTCTCTTCAAAGGACCCGGCGCCGAAAATCTTCGTCGACTTGCTCATCAATTCGTCTGTCGAGCTTTCCGATCGGACCAAAGTTAAAAAGGCTTTCGCTTTATCGCGAGAAACGCTCCCGTCCAAAACCGCGAGACTCCAGTAATCGAGCACGCGCGCCCAATCGGGTTTCTGGCTCCGAATACCTTCGGCGACCTGGGTAAGCTCAAGCGAAAGAGCGCGCGCAGGAAGCCCACCAGTCACCAAGGTTCCCATCCAGGACAGGGCCCGCTTCAACAGAGGACGGATCCCCGGTTCGGCACGCCACTTTTCGCGTTGCGACGCCAAATGATTCCGCCATCCCGCAGCTTTATTGCGCCACATGCCATGCCCCAGCGCCGATTCCATCGCCCGACCGAGCAAGAGTTCCGGAGTGATCTTCCCAGCCGCAAGAGCCACCGGCACACGCGCCTTCCCTGTCAGATACTCCTCGTATTTCTTCAGGGCCTCCAGCAACTGCGGTACCGAAAGCCGTCCCAGCGCCCCGACTTTAAGTGCGGAGAGCACTGGGAAATACCTCGCGAGCCGTTCCGCGTCCTCGTCGTCCATTTGCGGCGCATAGATCCTGAGTTGTGTGAGATCTATACCGGTCGCGAGCAGATTCGCGGCAGAAGTCGAATTGCTCCAAAGTCCCGCCGACCTCAGCCAGTTATCGCGGAGTTTTTTCCATCCCGCACCGATACCGTCTCTGGCGATCCATGCCGCGATCGCGGCCACCGAGAGAATCACGATCAACTTGGCTCCAACCACGATTCCTGCGAGCGCAAGTCCTTTTACGGCCAACGCGAACAACCCTTTGGTTGCGTAGCTGAGAACCACTAAACCCAAAATCGCTCCGCCCTTTTGAGCCACGCCTTCCTTTGTTTTTGGAAGCTTCATTAGGTCGGACATCCATTTCTTCATAGCCTTCTTGTCTTTTTCGTCGTAGGCCAGGTTCACGAACTTGTAAGCCTGATACGCAAGCCACTGCGGCACGAAGAAACGGCCAAGGCCGGGTTTCTTGAACTCCAGGGCTTTGTTCATTCGGTCCTCGAGCTTCATGAGCCTCTTTTGCACCCGGTGCTGCTTGTCGATCTTCTGCTGTTCACGGACGGCGTCCCTCCACACTGGACGGAAGGTTTTCTGCGCTTCAGAGGAAATATTGCTGCCGAAACGCACTGCCATCGTGAACAGGTCCGCTTCAAAATGGTCGGAACGGAGAAGCATCCGGATACTCTCCGGGATTGGCTCTTGCATGCCAAAAGCCGACACGGCATCCCCAAGAGAAAAGAACCGGGAGGCGACGCCGAATTGACGGTCAGCATCAAAGGCGCCTATTTTCTCCAGCGCGAGCATCGCCTGAAACACCTTCTCGCGCCGTACGTCATCGCTATCCGTTTTCTGGATGGCAAGCGCCGGATTCCCCGTTGCGATATTCACCTGGGCCATCGCCGCGACGAACTGTG
>CAYMER010000036.1:0-6351 GCA_964389345.1 uncultured bacterium
CCACAGGTTTGGGATGCGCCGAGTGGAACCCCTGAAGTGGTTTTTCGGTCATTCCTGTAGAAATAAATCCCGGCACGAGCGGCGCGCGCTTGACGCCGTGAATGCAGCCGAATTTTTTGTCGATTGAGGTCTCGATGAACGTTTTGTGGAACTCGCGATGTGTGTCCGACCAGTTGCCGAGGCACCAGTCAAAATAAGTAAAGAGGCTCAGGCGGCGTTTTTTCCCGGATTGATTCGTGAGAACGACTTTCCAGACCTCGACCGGATCTTCCACGTCCACGAAGATCGTTTTCTCGAGCCGGATCCCGTTCAGTTTGCTCGTGAGAATCGAGTAGCCTTGTCCGTGGCGCACTTCGAAAAAATCGTATTTCGGCATGCACGGCTTCCATGTTCCGGACCAATAGTCCCCGTTATCCCGGTCGCGCACATAAATATATTTGCCCCAGTTGTCGCGAATGAGATCCTGGTCCCAGCGCGTGACGCGCGACAAATTCGAATTGTCGCGCCAGGAAAAGCCTGATCCCGTTTGGGATTCGATCGCGCCATAATCCCCGTTCGAAATGACGTTCACCCACGGACGCGGCGTGTCCGGACGCGTGATGACAAACTCGCGCCCGTCCGGCGTGAAGTAGCCGTATTTGGAAGCGAATTTCTTTTCCGCGTGATCTTCTTTCGCTAAAAGTTTCGCTTCCGCTTTTTTTCTTTCTTTCGACTTCCGGGGCATGGTAACAAAACTCCTTGGATTTTTTCGTTTTAAAACATTTTGTTTATTCGACTTGCTGTAGCTGGGCGTTGACTTCGGGGGCCAGTTCTTTGGCGGCTTCTGCGGCGGTTTTCTTGCCGTTAAAAATAAGGTCGAGCTTCGGGCGGATATATTTTTCTTCTATCTCGCGCCATTTCGGATGGAAAGGGCTGAAGACCGAATACTGGACGGCTTCGTTCAGCATTTTCTTGTTGGCAGGAGCCGACGGATCTCCGGCAAAAGCATCGCTTTTCGCCACAGAGATGCGGGCGGGCTGAGCGAGGCCTCGCTTTGCAAATTGCCGTTGTCCTTCAGGCCCAGTCAAGGCCTTGATCACTTCCCAGGCTTCTTTTTTGTGTTTGGAAGACTTAAGGATCGCGTATCCCGTTCCCCCGGTCCCGAAGGCGCGGACACCTTTATCGTTCTTGGGGAACATCACCACGTCCCACTCGAAATTATAATTGCGAAATTGCGGAGCTTCCCAAATGCCGGAGAGGAACATCGCAATGCGTCCGTTGGCGAACATCCGGTCCGCACCCATCCCGAAATTCATGAAGGCCGTAGGCGTCGGCATGGATTCATAAAGATTGCTCAGATCGGCAAAGAACTGGATGCCCATGATGGAGCGGTCGTCGTCTAGCCGGGTCTTTGTAGGGTTTTTAACATCGTCCACGAGCCCGCCGCCGTTTCCATAAATAAAATTCTGCCAGGCCCAGGTGTAAAAACCATACTGCGTGACGCGCCCTGCGCTGTCTTTTTTCGTAAGTTCGCGTGCGCAGCGGAGCATATCGCTCCAGTTCCAGTCATCGGTCGGATAAGGAAGTTTTGCTTCATCAAAAACTTTTTTGTTATAGAAGACGCATGCGAACGGGGCGATGTCGCGCGGGATAGCCAAAAGCTTTCCCTGATAAGTGAAGCGGTCGATGATCTGAGGAAAGAAATCGTTTTTATCAAAACCTTTCGGGTCGGCAAGCTCATACGGCGTCAGGTCTTCCAAAACGCCTTTGGTCGCGAACGTCACAAAATAATCGACCTCGGTGGCGATGATGTCGGGGGCGGCACCTCCGGCGATCCTGGTGAGGATCTTGCTGATGTAGCCTGTGTAGGGCGTGTGCTCGAAAACGATCTTGATCTCGGGATGCTCTGCGCGCCAAGGCGCAAGCGCTTCCGTGATAATCCCGATCTCTTCGGGCGTTCCCCAAAAGCTCACCTTCACTTCGGTGGGGCCTTGGCTCCCCGTCTCAACCGGTGAACCGCAACCGGTCAAAACAAAGATTGTTAAAAGAATGGAAAAACCCTTCGCCGTCCAACCTCTTTTCGACATCCGGAATTCCCTTCGTTTGAAAGGCTTTTATCGGCTTTGCGAGGAACTGCTTTAAAAAAGACAGCCACAGAATACAAAAGCAATAAAGTGCGCGAATTATAGCACGGCGGGTAGGACCCCTGTAAAGGCTCTTTTCTGTTTCGGATGCAATGACGGGGACTGTATGGAGTGGCATTCCCCTTTCTGTTTCTACCCTGCAAACACCCGGCGTTTGCAGGGTCGCTTCGGAATCATCCCTTCGGAAGGCCGATCTTCTGGAGGACACGGTCGAGGTCGTCTAAGGAAAAATATTGGATCTCAAGACGCCCCTCCTTCTGGTTTTTGCGTGGATAGATTTTCGCCTGTGTCCCGAGAAAATGCGTGAGGCGCGTTTCAAGATCCACGATCTCGGCGCTCAGGTGACGCGCGGTTTTCGCTTTCCGCTTGTGCGCGTTGCTCCGGTTGACAATAGCTTCGACCTGGCGAACAGACAAATTCTCTTCGACGATCCTTTTGGCCATTTGCCGCTGGTGTTCCGGGGAAAGAAGGCCCAGGAGCGCGCGTGCGTGCCCTGCCGAAAGCCTGTCGTCCGCAAGATATTGTTTCACTTCCGGGGGCAGACGTAAAAGTCGCAGGGTGTTTGTGATCGTCACGCGGTTCTTCCCCACTTTCTTCGCGACCTCTTCTTGGGAAATCATCCTCTCTTCCACGAGACGTTGATACGCTTCCGCCTCCTCAATGGGATTCAAATCTTCGCGCTGGATGTTTTCGATCAGCGCCCATTCCAGAAAATCTTCGGCCGCGATATCTTTGATGATAGCGGGCACTTCGCTTAGACCGCAAAGCACTGCGGCGCGGAATCGCCGCTCGCCGCACACGATCTCGAACGCTCCGTCACTTTTCTTTTTTACAATGATCGGCTGTAAGACGCCTTTTTCACGAATGGAGCTTGCGAGCTCTTCGATAGTTTCCGCATTGAACGTTTTTCGCGGCTGGTCAACGTTTGGCGCTATCAGGGATACCGGTATCAGCTGGAAGGCTGATTCTTTCTCCGAGATTGCCGCTGACTGAGGGGGCCTCTCCGCCTCCAAGATGCTGGTTGCGGTGACCCCAAGCGCTTCTTTGCTTTCTGCGACCATTTGCTCTTTATAACTATCCGGAATCAATGCGCTCAATCCCTTGCCAAGTGCTTTTTTCATTTGTATAACTCCTTCGTTATAAACAAGTTGTATTTTTTACAGATTTGGTTGGGCTGTTTGGGGCTGTTCGGATGCGAACTCTGCGACGGGCGCTTCTTCTGCGACAACAGGCGCGGCGAACTCCTGCGCGCTCGTGGCAAGATTTCTGCGGTCGTCGTCAGAGCCGAACCGTGCCAAAAATTCTTTTCCGAGCGCCATATAGGCCAGCGACCCACGGCTGTGAGGATCATAAATAACAGCGGGTTTTCCAAAGCTCGGCGCCTCGGAAAGCTTCACCGATCTTGGGATCACGCTCTTAAAAGCTTTGTCTTTAAAATAATTCCGGACCTCTTCGATCACTTGTTGCGTCAGGTTGGTCCGGATATCCGCCATGGTCAGGATGACACCCCCCAACTCAAGATTCGCGCTTAGATTTTTTTTGACGAGCTGGTAGGTGTTAAGCAACTGCCCAAGACCCTCCAACGCGTAATACTCGCATTGAAGCGGTATGATGATATAACTGCTTGCCGTTAAAGCGTTTATGCTTATAAGCCCAAGCGATGGCGGGCAATCAAGGAATATATAATCATAATCGCTTGAAATCTTTTTTAGTTGTTCCGAAAGAACAAACTCTCTTTTATCCTGGCCGATCAAGTGCATCTCAGCTCCCGCAAGGTGGGCGTTAGAGGGTATAATCCACAAATTCTCTATAGCCGTCTTTTTAATGCTCTCCCTTGGATCAGAGTTTTCCACAAGAAGTTGATAAGCTGTTGATTCATTTTCATTCTTTTCAATCCCAACTCCGCTTGTAGCATTGCCTTGCGAATCTAGATCTATTATCAAAGCCTTTTTCCCAAGCCCGGCCATAACTGTTGCCATATTAACCACGGATGTTGTTTTACCAACGCCGCCTTTTTGATTAAAAAACGAGAATATCTTGCCCATAGATCCTCCGGATGTTTCACGTGAAACGTTCTTTTTAACATGCTCCTTTAAACTGAGGCTTTCTTGACGCTGATAATATATCGACCGTTTATGGGGATATTTTACACACAATTACTTCCGTGGCAAACTAAATTTGCTCTTGCGTGCGAGCCTCGTCATGAGGGGCGACGCAGCAAAGCTATCACAAAAAAGATCCTTCGCTCTCTGAAAACCTACGAGGACGCACTAGGGCTCACGCATATCATTAAAAATTCTGCTTTGTTTAATTTGAGAGCCAAGTAAAATTCCGCCTGCCACAAAACTCTTTTTGAAGGAATCCAAAACCTTGTTTCGTGTCAAAAATACAGGCCCTTGCTCCGGAATTGTCGGAATGCGCTGGTTGTCTTCCAAAAACAATAACCGGCTTTGTTTCACGTGAAACAAATAGAACGCTTTACAATAAAAGACACAACCCCATTGTTTTCAGCGCGTTGAACGCATTAATCTTCGGATTGCGATTATTCCTAGGCAAAGATCTCCGCCGAGGAGTTGCCGCTCCAGGCACGAGCTTCGTAGCGATATGTTTTGTGTTGGGCTTGAAAGAGAGTTTTTACTTCTTGGGGGCGTCTTGTGTTTTTTTCTCGATAAAAACAGCAAGGAGGGAAAGGTCGCAGGAGGAGATTCCGGGGATGCGCGCCGCGTGTCCGATCGATTCGGGCTGGATTTTTTTTAGTTTTTCTTTTGCTTCCCGGCCGATCCCCGTCGCTTCATCGTAATCCACCCCGGCAGGTATTTTTCTTTTTTCGAGTTTAGAAAATTTTTGAACCTCTCGCCGTTGCTGGGCTATATATCCTTCGTATTTGATTTCTGTTTCGACGCTGTGAATCTCGTCATCGGAAAGGCAGCAGGAGTGTAAAGCTTGTTCTGTCAGCTGTTTATGGCTTGCCTCTGGTCGCTTTAAGTATTGGTACAGCGTGTCGTTGCCTTTCCTTTTTGTTTTGAGCTCTTGCATGTCGCGCCGTATCCGGTTCATACGTTCGTTAAATTCCGCAAATGTTTTGTCGGGGAGAAGGCCGAACTGATAGCCGTAGAACATGAGCCTCTCGTCCGCGTTATCCTGACGAAGCAATAGCCGGAATTCTGCGCGCGACGTGAACATCCGGTAAGGTTCGTTCGTGCCGCAAGTCACAAGATCGTCGATCATTACCGCGATATACGCCTCGGTCCGGTCGAGAATAAATTCGCTCCCTCCGCAAAGCTTGCGAATAACATTGAGGCCCGCCATGAGCCCTTGCGCAGCGGCTTCTTCGTAACCGGACGTGCAATTGATCTGGCCCGCAAAAAAAAGATTTTTTATCTTTTTTGTCTCGAGCGAATGCTTCAGTTGGATGGGTGGCGCAGCGTCGTATTCGATGGCATAGCCAAATTTCAGGATCTCGGCGTCTTCAAGCCCGCGGATCTGATGCAGGGCCGCCGCTTGAACATCTTTGGGCAGCGATGTCGAAAAACCGTTCATGTAAATCTCGTCCGTGTTGCGCCCCTCGGGCTCCAGATAGATCTGGTGGCTTTTTTTATCGGGGAATTTCACGACCTTATCTTCCACGGAAGGACAATACCGGGGGCCGACCCCCGTGATCCGGCCGGCGTAAAGAGGGGAGCGGCTTAGGTTTTTCCGGATGATGTCGTGAACTTTTTCGTTCGTGTGCGTCAAATAGCAGGGAAGCTGGTCGACCTGAAAGTTTTTTGTCCGATAAGAAAAAGGGGGGGGCGGCTCATCGCCCCGCTGCTCTTCCAACAGCTCCCATTGGATGCTTTTTTGATGGAGGCGGGGCGGCGTCCCCGTTTTGAAACGAACGAGTTCGATTCCGTGGCTCCGAAGCGAATCGGAAAGGCCGATGGCGGGCGGTTCGTCGCGTCGTCCGCCCGGGAATTTTTCCTCGCCGACATGGATCAACCCCTGCAAAAAAGTGCCTGTGGTCAAGATCACATGCTCGCCTAAAAAAGTTTCTCCTTCTTTCGTACGAACGCCGTAACACGCGCCCTCTTTTACGAGAAGTTCCACAACCTGTCCTTGTTGGAGCGTGAGATCTTTTTCCGACTCAAGAGCGCGCTTCATATAAAGCTCGTATTGGTGTTTATCCGCCTGCGCGCGCGGCGCCCACACCGCCGGAGATCGGAAGAGCACACGTCTGAACTCCAGTCAC
>CAYMER010000037.1:0-5603 GCA_964389345.1 uncultured bacterium
TGTTCACATGCTCGATAAAAAAGTCATAACGCCACTTTCCCAGGTCCCCCGGTTCGGGCTGCGACTTTTCTTCGATCAGAAAATTAAGGACCGCGGCGAGCGGGTGCAGAAGTGTCACATCGGACTTTCCGGTCTTCTTCAGCGCCGCGATCAATTCCTCCAGATCGCGTGCCTCATCCGCTCCAGACGGCCTGATATTCGCATAGTGGTAATCTTCGAGAAAACGGATCAACGCGGGATGCCTTCTGGCCGATTGGATCCCGCTGACATTCGACAACAATCTCTCGAGATCCCGTGCCACTTCCGCAGAATTCCAATCGTCCGCCGTCGCCGCATTCAACACGGGCATATTTTCCAAAAGCGCCTGCCCTTGCAACGCTTCCCGTTGAATCGTCGCGAGAACGGCTTTGAAATCCTGCCAATCCTCATACGACATGCTTTGCAGCTGCTTCAGAGAATTCACGATCTCCGAGTCCCGCTTGTCGGCCTCTTCATTTAAAAGTCTCTCGAGTATCGAGATCAGAGCGTCTTGATCGGCAGTCCCGATCTTGACCAACGGCAAGAAGTGTCGGTATTTGAAAAGCTCCCGGACTTTTTTAAGGACCTCCTCAGGACCGGCCGTCCCGGACGCCAAAAGATTCAAAACTTCCCATAACAGGTTTGAAACATTCGCCTTGTAGAATTCGATATCGACAAAGGGTTTGTACAAAGCAGCGGTCTTGGGGAACATGACGTCAAAATCTTCGGACATCTCTCCGGAAAAACGGCCGGCGGTCTCCAAAGCCGCGGGAAGATCCGCCGCGCTGATGTACCAGAAAAAAGAAAGTTTTGTCTGGGGCATAAAGAGAACATTTCCGCTCGTGGAGTTGATGGGAAGCGCCTTGGCATTCATCACAACTTCTTCTTGTTGTCCCGCTGCCGGAACGGCGGGAACATGAGTTCCCGGCCCTTCGCGCATTTCGGAACGACGAGTGCCCAGACCTGCCGCCGGAAATATGTGGATCACGGCCTGGCCGCCCCTGAGAATTTCCTGCGTCCCTGCCCGTACCGCTGCCCGTGCGCTTTCCGCAAGGGATGGGCTCCAAGCGAGTAATCCGATCAGCTCCTGCAACGCCTCGAACCTATCGACCGGGATCGAAAGACCTGGAAAAGTCCCGCTGTTCTCGATCGTAAAAACAATGTTTTCCGGATGCCCCGGATCGACCTGCGCAATGATTTTCACCTGGGACAAAAGTTTCACGAGCTCCGCAGCTGCCCTAATAGGACCATAGCCGAATCCGACCCGCCCGATCTCTTTGCGGCCCTGTGAAAGAACATACCCCGCACCGTCCTGCGTCCGCCCGAGTTCCACACTTTTTGCCGGCTTGTCTCGTTCTTCTTGCCGCATCTCGGAGCGCGGAAGCACATTCAAACGGGCTGCCTGCTCATAAGTCCATGCGGCGAGACGCTTGTAACGGGTCACGCGGAAGGGACGGCCGAAATCGCCGGTCACCTGGATCATTCCTTCATCCGGAGTCCCCTGCATTGAAGAAAGCGCCAGTTGAAGGTAAATATTCCGGAGGTAATGGAGCTGCGTAACTCCTTGTTCGAGATAAGACGTATTTAAAATAACTTTCAAGCAGTAGGCCTCCATCTCTTCTTCGGAAGGTGCTCCCTTCCGGGGATCCCAGCGTCCCTGAAACCCTTCAATGTAACTCAGTACGACGGCATTTCGCCTTTGGTCCTCCGTACTGTCCCCAAGGCCTTCAAAAATCTGTTTGATAAAGACTTCGTAACTGCCAGCACTTCGGATGTCGCCCATCAACGCCATATCTTCGGCCCAGTAAGCTTGCGATTCATCCTCGATCTGCGCCACATAGGTCCGGATCACGGCGCGTACAATGGCCGGATCTTTTAGGATTTCGGAAGGATCTCCGGATTTTTTATCCGACAGTAATTGGTTGAGGCGTTCCATGAAATCCCGCAATCCCTGGTTCGCCATTTGCCGCAGATGCGCATTTTTGAGATGGGTCCCTTCATGGATCAAAACATACTTGACCATAATTTCCGGAAAATTCAGGGCGAAATCCCCATTGATCTGGATCGCTGTAAGATCACTTGCTTTGTTCGATTTTTGACGGACAAAAGGATGGATCGAAGAAGGCCCTATGACCGTCCCGTCCACTTCAGGATGGCTCCGGAACTCCTGAACCAGTTCCCGCGCAGCCGAACGAGTAGCGGGGTCCTGAATCCGGGACGCGATCCTCTCAAAACGGCCGGCGATCCTGCCGGCATCCGAAGAAAAAAGGCCGGACCCTGCGAGCACCCCCATGCCCATGACGATCCCGATCGAAAAGAAGATAAGCAATTTCTTTGATCGAAAAACCTTGGAAACCCAAGATGCTTTTATTCCGAAAACCGGGCGAGAGAGCGCCGGAAAAGATGGGCGTTCGAAAAGCGTTTTAATTTTATCCATCCCCACACTCGTCCCCACGCTCGCCTGAATGTCCTCGTACGATCCGATCTTTCCATTACGCAACCCCGCCCGCAATTGATTCGCCGCATCTTTCCGGGCCTCCTTATCCGTGATAGCGCCTGCAAGAGCATTACGAATTTCTGTTAATGTCGTTTCCGCCGTCAACTGGAGACGCATCTCGGCGCGATTGGCTCCAGAAAGGGTCCCGTAATTGACGGCCAGATCTCCGACCACGGTTGTTCCTTTTTCTGTCAAAACCGGCATGACATCTAGCTGCTGGGCGGCGGCCTTGGAAAACCGGACTTCAGCGCGAACAGCGCTTGCCGCTTCCGGTTCACGAGGATCGAGCTTTCTGGCGGCATCGATGCCGATCGTCACCGGAACACCCGGGATCGCGGCATTTTGAGGAAGCATGGCGCCGCTGGGGCTAGGAGTAAAACGTAAAATCGCGGGATCCTGCAACCGGTCGGACGCAACGGCTTTGGAAAGGACGGGGTTCTCCGCAAACGCTTTTTGCATCCGGCCGGCCATGTCCGCGCCTTTGACCTGGTATTTTTCAAAAAGGACCGGTGCGGCGACTTCGAGAGTTTCCTTGAAAAGGATGGCTTCCTGTTTGGTGAGGAAAGGGTTTTTGACTTTGAAATAAGCACTCAGGTCCGCGTTATCATCCGCCATGACCTTCCGGTATATTTCGCCCCGGTCGATCTTCGTGATGTGCGGCGTCACCTCGGCGTAACCGATCCCTTTTTCATTCATCGCGTCGCGGATACCGTCGGTGTGAAAACCTCCTGTAATCAACACCGTGATACGTTGCGCGTTGCGCGTTGTGCGTTGCGCAGAAAAAAAAGATAAGCTGTTTTCGACAATTGCCCGATCACGCTTCAAGGCCCCCTCATAAAAACCAAACGCCTTGCCAAGCGCAGCTTGAAGGTTCTCTTTCTCTTTCGCGAAAGTTTCGAGCCCTGCACGAACTTCGAGGGCTTTCCGGTATTCGTCGCGGGTGAGCTCAAGTGAGAGGAGTTTGCTAAATAGACTAAAATTCTCCAACTGCCAAACAAACGCTTTTTCCGTGTCCGTGCGCACCAGTTTTACGATCAGCTGTTCTTCCAGCGTATCCATCTCCTTCATGAGGCTCGCCGCTTCGATCTCGGCTTGAAAAACGAGCAGTTCAAAACTCTTGAGGAACACCTTGCGACCGGCCAGATCGAATTTGTGCTTTTGGGCGAAAACGAACAACTGCTCCAGAAGCTTGCGGGGATAAAGCGATGCATCGACGGTCCGGTGACTGTCACCGCGCCTGTCACCTTTTAGCAAGCCTTTTTCCACTCCGTAGGATGCCAGGGCATTAATCAAATCTTTGTCGGCATTGATTTTGGCGAGCGAACGGGCCTGTTCGATCAGGTTTTTCCATTCCTCTGCGGCCCGAGCGTGATCGAATTTCTTGCCTGCCTTATCAAGTAAAACGACGCGAATCAGATTCGGGAAACGCAGCTGTTCGATCGGATCGGTCAGGTCGATGGAAAGGGTTTTGGAAACTTCTTTCTGGAGATAGCGAACGTAGGCCTGAAAGTTAGGATCGGAAGCGGCGCCCCCGGTACCATAGTTCCCTTCCTTGCGGCGGTCGCGCTCTTTGAGGAATTCACGAAGGTCTGGGTTGAGAACACGCGAACCCTCTTTCTCCAACCGATCGCGCATCGGGTTCAAAAGCGTCTGGATGTCGTTGCGTTTGAACAGCAGCTCGCGATACATCTTAAGATTGTCGCGGTAGAGATTGGTGTCTTCGATACCCTCAATGCGGGACCACGGTCCTCGGCCCATGGTCCACGGCTCAAGAAACTTTTTCTGTGGACTGTCGACTGTCAACTGTCGACTATTTTTGTATTGCTCCCACCCAAACAACTCCGCTCCCGTCAATTCCCCTTTCTGCAGAAGGTCATCAATGACCGCCTGGTTCGCCTCCGGGTAATCGCGGAAAAGATCCAGGTATTCAGGGTGAAGAGGCCCGGCGGCACCTTCGACGGCGACCGCAAGGTCCGGATATTTTTGAGTGAGATACTTGAGGATCCGGGCGATGTTCTGCTGGGCCTCGGGATTGGCGTGGGCGTCCTGGATGTGAATAACAGTACGGGGTACGGAGTACGGAGTACCGAGTTCTGTTTTTACGCCGTACGCCGTACGCCGTACCCCGTACATTTCTGTGATTGATCCAATCTCCTCCGGCAAGGCGTAGAGGTAGTTCTGAAGCTCCTTCTGGAATTTTGTCTGCTCCTGAATCGCCAGGGACTCGACGGCGGCCAAGGCCGCAGACGGATCCCAGATGATTGTGGTCGCCAGAAATACAACGGCCACAAACAAAGAAATTCCCCTAAGTGTCACGATTTTCATGTTAGCAGGAGTCATATTTTTTAGTTTTTTGTGCCTTTTGGCATTGGGAAACAACCTTGGAATTTAAATGGGAAATAAATGCTTTTTTTTATAATTTATAATCCAAGGGAGTATACCCGTCAAATAAGGCATTTGTCAAACTGAACATCATTTCTTAAGGCTTGAAAACAATGGGGTTATATCATTTTTTGATTATTTTAATGGCAAGGCATCGATAGGGCTCAAAATGGGGAGGAATGGCAGTCTTTTGGGGCCACGCTGAGAGAGGTTTAAGCGGACGCTTTTTTCTTTAATTTCTCCAAATGTTCCCAGCGGTCGTACATTTGGGCGAGCTCCCCCGAATACGCCTCGGCCTGCAATTTGATCCGGGAGATCTCTTTGGGGTCCTTTTGAAAAAAGCCAGGCTCGGCCATAATGTTGTAAAGTTCTTCCTGTCCCGTTTCGGCCTTCTCTATCCTTTTCAAAAGATCCTTTAGTTCACGCTGCTCGAGCAGAGAAGATCCCGATGAGCTCGGGCTCTTTTCAGACGATGAAAGCCCTTTAGCCGTCGAGGTTTTTGCTCCACCTGTTTCTGGCTTCACGATGCGCTGGCTTAGCCAATCATCATACCCACCCGGATATTCACGGACCACGCCCTCGCCTTCCATGGCTAGGGTCGACGTCACCACATTATTCAGGAACGAACGGTCATGGCTGACTAAAAGCACCGTTCCGGTATATTCAACCAACAATTCCTCGAGGAGTTCCAGGGTCTCCACATCAA
>CAYMER010000038.1:0-9726 GCA_964389345.1 uncultured bacterium
CATAGCCGGTGACTGGAGTTCAGACGTGTGCTCTTCCGATCTAGACGGTTGTATTTACAGATACGGTCCGTTCGTGAGGTCGAGCCGGTCTTGATCTGGCCGGTGCCGAGAGCCACCGCGAGGTCCGCGATCGTCGTATCCTCGGTCTCACCGCTCCGGTGGCTCATGACCGCCGTGTAGTTGTTCTCTTGCGCCATGCGGACCGCCGCGATCGTCTCGGTGAGAGTACCGATCTGATTGACCTTGATCAGGATCGAGTTCGCGCTTCCTTCCTGAATGCCGCGCTCAAGACGCTTGGTGTTCGTCACAAAAAGGTCGTCCCCCACGATCTGGATCTTCTTGCCGAGCCTTTCATTCATTTTCTTCCAGCCGTCCCAATCATCTTCCGCAAGACCGTCCTCAATGGAGAATATCGGATATTGCTCACAAAGTGCCGCATAAAATTCGATCATTTCTTCGGCCGTCTTCACGGGCTGCTGTTCTGCGCGGAGAACGTACTTGCCGGGATTCGGGTTCCCCCCAAACTTGTCTTTGCCATAAAAACTGGAGCTTGCGGGGTCTAAGGCGATCTTCACATCTTTGCCGGCCTGATACCCGGCCTTCGCGATCGCTTCCATGATCACGTCCAGAGCCTCATGGTTGGAAGTAAGGTTCGGCGCAAATCCACCCTCATCCCCCACCGATGTGGAAAGCTTCTTATCGTGCAGGATTTTTTTGAGATTGTGAAAAACTTCGGCCCCCATGCGAAGCGCGTCCGCGAAAGTCGTGGCACCGAACGGCATGATCATGAATTCCTGAAGATCGACGTTGTTATCCGCGTGCACGCCTCCGTTGATGATGTTCATCATTGGGACCGGGAGCAGATTCGCGGATTCGCCGCCGAGATATTGGTAGAGCGGGATCCCTCGGGAACTTGAGACCGCACGGGCACAGGCAAGTGAAACGCCAAGAATGGCATTCGCGCCAAGGCGGGATTTATTCGGTGTCCCGTCGAGAACGATCATGTACCCGTCGATCTCTTCCTGTTGAGCCGCGTCTTTCCCCTTGAGCGCTTTCTGGATCTCGCCATTGACGTTTTCCACAGCCTTGAGCACGCCTTTGCCGAGATAACGGGCTTTGTCCCCATCCCGGAGCTCGACGGCTTCGTGTTCCCCGGTCGAAGCGCCGCTCGGAACTGCCGCACGGCCAACCATGCCGTCCCGTAGTTTTACATCCACTTCGACGGTCGGATTCCCGCGGGAATCCAGGATCTCACGTGCGAAAATTTTTTCAATAATAGCTCGGGTCATTTTGAAGCTCCTTTACGGTTGTTAGATCTTAACGTCATTCCCGAATGCTTTAATCGGGAATCTATGGATCCCCGCTTAAAACTTGCGGGGATGACAAGGCAAGAAAACCGCTGAATTCAGGCCGCAATTATAGCAAATCCCCCTCGAGAGTCCAGCTTAGGGTTTGCACCGCCCCGACAAAACAAGTTTCAAAGCCTCGGGATAGATCTCGTATTCGACCTGGTGGATACGCGTTTCAAGGATTTCGAGGGTGTCCGCGGACAATACGGGGACTTTACGCTGGAGGATCACGGGCCCGGTATCGACTCCCGAGTCGACAAAATGAACCGTCACGCCGGTCTCTTTCACTTTCGCGTTCCAGGCATCTTTGATCGCGTGAGCGCCCGGAAAGGCCGGCAGAAGCGCGGGGTGAATATTGATAAGCCGTCCATAATATTTCCTGACAAAGTCAGGGGTCAGCACACGCATGAACCCGGCCAGCACAATAATGTCAATCTTGTGAGAATCAAGACACTTCGCAAGCGCTTCGTCAAAAAGCTCGCGCGTCGCATAAGCCTTGTGATCGATCACCTCGGTCTTTACGCCGAACGCCGCTGCTTTCTCAAGCGCCTTCACACCGGGCTTATTGGAGATCACGATCGCCGGATCCGCAGGGATCTCCCTCGCCTTGATCTTTTGGATCAAGTTCTGCATGTTGGTTCCGGAGCCTGACACTAAGAATGCGATGCGTTTCATAAATTCCCTCGTCACCATGTCACCACGCCACAAAGTCACCGGTGTCTTGGTGGCCTAGTGACCTGGCGTCTTTTAAAAGAGTTTCTTCCGGTTCTTGCCTGAGACCAAAACCACCATCTCCCCTTTACGGGGTTTTTGCGTCATATCCCGAATAAGTTCGGACAGGTTCCCGCGTAAGACCTCTTCGAACTTCTTGGAGATCTCGCGTGCGACCGCGGCCTCGCGATCCCCAAAAATCTCCAGCACATTCTGAAGCATTTTTATGATCCTAAACGGCGACTCAAAAAAAATGAGCGTCTCTTCCCTCTCCGTAAGCGCCTGAAGCTCATGCTTACGGCGCTGCCCCTTATTCGAAAGAAAGCCGAGAAAGCTGAAACTGTCAGTCGGAAGACCGCTTAAAACAAGCGCCGTTGTGACCGCCGACGGCCCGGGCAATACTTCGAGGGATAGTTCTTCACTAAGCACCGCATGAACGATCTGGAACCCCGGGTCTGAGATAAGCGGCATCCCACCGTCTGAGACAAGCGCCAGATTTTTTCCTTCTTTCAGAAGCGCCACAAGTTCCTCGGTTTTCCCGGCGGAACTGTGATCGTGATAGCTTAAAAGCGGTTTCACGATTTCGTAATGCCGAAGAAGCTTCTGCGTCCGACGCGTATCCTCACAAACGACGATATCGGCTTGCTTCAAAGCCTCCAACGCCCTGAGCGTGATATCCCCCAAATTGCCTATGGGCGTTGGAACAATGGTTAACATTGGAAAAAATTCCCAGGAACCAAGAAACAAGAACCAAACAAACTCCAATAGCCAATAACCAAACAAGATTTTATAAACATTGGATTTTTGTCATTAAGAATTGTTTGAAATTTGTCTCTTGAAATTTGGTTATTGTGAAAAGCATGCTTTGCTTCATGCTTTTCACCAGTTCCGTTCGGCCACATAATCCGCGAGCTGTTCGAGACTTGTCCTGAAAATGGACGGAGGAAAAACCTCAAGTTCGAGTTTCGCCATGGCAATGAACTCTTTTGCCTTGCCCAGCGCGTAATCCAGAGCCCCGGTTTTTTTGAGGGCCTCCCGGAGCATAGAAAAACGTTTGCTGTAACTGCGGGAATAAAGAATACGAACGACTTTGTCCCGCTCCTGCGACGCAAGGCAATGGATCACGGGAAGCGTGTAGACCCCTTCTTCCAGATCGGAGCCGAGGGTCTTTCCGAATTCGCTTTCTTCGCCGGAGAAATCCAGCAAGTCGTCCGTGATCTGGAACGCCATCCCAAAAAATTTTCCAAAACGTCCGAGCGCTTCGGCTCCTTCGGGATCAATCCCCCAAATGAGCGCGCCGGTTTGAAGCGCACACGCGAGAAGCGCTGCCGTTTTCTTCTGGATGATCTCAAGATGAGTCTCTTCGCTCATATTGATGTTCTTCTTTTCACTGATCTCCTGAATTTCTCCTTCGCAGATCTCGCCCGCGGTTTTGAGAAAAAGCGGGATGATCTTGTCATTCCCGTGACGGAAGATCGTCACGATCGCGCGGTCGTGAAAGTAATCCCCTGCAAGTACGGCCGCCTGGGGGCCTGATTTAATGTGAAGAGCAGAAACACCGCGTCTTAAGGGGGCGGAATCAATGATATCGTCATGAATAAGCGTCGCGGCGTGAAAGATCTCAGTGGCGGCTGCAAGGTAAAGCTCCGCGGTCTCGTTACGTTCTGACGGAATCCCGTGTCCGGGCCTGAGAGATCTTGACAGGCCGGCGCCTAAAAGGATCAAGGCCGGCCGAAGAAGTTTCCCATTCTTTGAGAAAAAATGGTCGACCATCTCGCGCATTTTTTGGATAGGCGTGTCGAGCGTCTCGCGGATAAGCGCCGGGACCCGGCTGAGGCCGGTTTGGACAGGAGCGTAGATGTCTTCAAGAGTTAGTATGGTTTTCATAAGAGGTCGGTATTATACAACAAATAGAAGAACGCGGGAAACGGGGAACGCTGAACGAAAAAACATTTATCTGCCTACCAGCAAGCGTTTCCGGTTACCCGTTCACCGTTCCCCGGGCCGCTTTCAAGGCCTCTGAAAGAAGGATAAACTGCTCCAGAGAAAGCGTTTCGCCGCGAACCTTGGGGGGAAAGCCGAGTTCCCCGAAAATATGCCCGAGATCTTCGCGATTACGCTTGGGCTTGAGATCATGCGCCAGTAACGATAAAAGGGTTTTGCGCCGCTGGCTAAACGCGATCTTGATGATCTCAAGAAGGAATTTCTCGCCGCCGGGCTTGAGGCCTTCGCAATCCCGAAAAGAATACCGCACCACACGGGAGGTTACCGCCGGCGGCGGAAGAAAACACTTCGGCGAGACATCGAAAAGGAATTCCGTTTCGCCGTAGAACCGGCTTGTGACACTCAATCGTCCATAATCCTCATCGCCCGCCTTTGCGGTGAGGCGCGCGGCCACTTCTTTTTGAAGCATGAGAACCGCTGTTGAAAAAACTTTTGCGTGTTCGATCAGATGAAAAAAAATGGGCGTTGAAATATAGTAAGGAAGATTTCCGATCACCTTAAAGGGGTCAGGCACCTTTTTCCGAACGGCGGAAAAAGGTGCCTGACACCCTCCGTTTATCAGTTTTGTCAGGTCACACTTCAAGATGTCCGCGTGGACCAGCTTGAAAGTGTCGGGATGCTCCGGCAATAGTTCCTGGGTCAGGATCTCGACGAACTTCTTGTCTGTTTCTACTGCGAGGAGCGGAAAGCCGCGCCGCAAAACCTCCTGCGTTACCGCGCCAAGCCCCGGTCCAATTTCAAAAACATGTTCGCCGGGTTGGAGGTCCAGCGCGTCCACGATCTTGCGGATCGTGTTCGGATCCATCAAGAGATGCTGCCCCAAATGGCCGCGAATACGGAGACCGTATTTTTTGAGGAGTTCTATTTGGTTCAGCATAAAGGGGTCACACCCCTTTTCTCGAGCCGCAGAAAAAGGGGTGTGACCCCTTCACAGCTTTCTTGGCAAGGCGGAGCGCTGCGATCATGGAAGAAGGGTCGGCTTTTCCTTGATAGGCGATATCAAAGGCTGTGCCGTGATCCGGTGAAGTGCGGATATAGGGAAGCCCCAGCGTCACATTTACACCGTCGTGGAACGCAACTAATTTGAACGGCGCAAGCGCCTGATCATGATACATACTGATCAGCGCATCGTACTTGCCGTGATACGCGGCATGAAAAAGAAGATCCGCGGAGAACGGTCCCAAGGCGTCAATCCCTTTGCGGCAAGCCGCGCGAACGGCCGGCTCGATCACTTTTGTCTCCTCATCCCCGCACTCTTTGCCGTGCGGATTCAAGGCGCAGACGGCGATCCTTGGCTTTTTGATCCCGAGACCGCGCGTAAGCATTTCGCTCGTAAGAAGGATTTTTTCGAGAATGGACTTTGCCGTGAGAAGACCACTTACTTTTTTAAGCGGTATGTGGATCGTCGCAAGCGTCACCTTGAGCCGCGGGCTCACGAACATCATGGCAAAGCGCCGGGCCTTGGCTTTCGCGGCGAGGAATTCCGTGTGCCCAATGAATTTTTTATCGACGAGACGGACCGCGGCTTTATTCACAGGTGCGGTCACGATCGCATCCACGATCCCACGCTTGGCCAACGCCGCCGCTTTCACAACCGCCGCAAGCGCAAGGCGTCCATTCTCCGGGCACAGCGTCCCTATTTTGAAAACCCCGCCGCCGGGGACCTCTTTTGAGATATCGAGAAAATAGATGCTCCCGGGACGGAAAGATTTCCGGGCCACAGAAGAAAGGGATTTAAAAGGAGCCCAGAGCCCCGTCTTTTGACAGAGCGTTTTAAACACTTCGCGCGTCCCGATCACAAGATAAGCCGCACGCCCGGAGGGCTTTTCTTCCCGGAGCGCTTTTACGAGGATCTCGGGACCGATGCCGCCGGGGTCACCCATCGTGAGGGCAATGACTGGATTATGTTTTTTCATCGTCTAATATCCTCAAGAGGAAATACTGCCTAATAAAAAAGTAAGGCGTACGGCGAAAAGGATTTTGCGTAACGCCGTACGCCTTACGCCGTACTCAAGAATGCCGTTAGCATTCCTATTTTATGGATATATACGCCGCCTTTTTGACTTCTTCCATCCAAGCTTTAAAACGCTCGTTGCTTTCCTGCTGAAAGAGGTACCCCGAGATCTGGTCCTTCGCTTCGTCGAAGGTTCTGACCTTCTCCGGTTCTTTCGCTTCGATACGGAAAATATGATAGCCGATGGGCGTCTCCACGACCCCGGTAAGTCCTCCCACCGGAGTTTTAAAGATTACTTCGTCTACGGATTCGATCATAGCCCCGCGCTCGATCCACTCTCCGAGGCCTTCTTGTTTGGCGAGACTATCCTCCGAAAAGTCTTTCACGATCTGGTCAAAGTTGCGGTAGAGTTTGATCTTCTGCTCCAGAAGATCGATCCGCTGTTTTGCTTTTTCATCCGTCAGACCTTTCGCACGCACTTCTTCGCTTTTCTTGATCGTAAGAGACCGCACCCGGACGCGCTCCTTGACCCTGAACTGATCGGGATTCTGCTTGAAGAAATCCTCGGCCTCAGCCGGAGACACGATCACCTTGGAGCGGATCTCACGGTCCTGAAGCTGACGAACCATCGCCTGCTTCTTGAGCCGCTCGCGCAGGGCTTTCATCGTAAGACCTTCCCGTTCGAGCAGCAAGTCCAACTCCTCGGGTTTATCCATCTTGGCCTTGAACGCCTGGAATTCCTTCTCGACCTCTTCGTCCTTGACCTCGATCCCTTGCGCGACCGCTTCCTGGTACACCAGTTTGTCTTCGATCATCTGGCTCAGGATCTTTTGACGGACCTCCTGGATCGCTTTCACCAGCTCAGCGCCACTGTATTCCTTGCTGTATTGTTCATAGATCGGCCGGAGAAAAGTATCCAGTTCAGCCTGGGTGATGACTTCGTCATTGACCACGGCCACCACGCGGTCGAGGAGCTCTTCTTCCGCGGCGCGAGCGAGCGGCATGAATAATGGCACGGCTAATAGAAGGAGAAGAATGAGCTTTTTCATGGCGGGCATTATACAACAATCAGACCAGAGACTACAGACTTCAGACTAAAAAACAGTAAGGCGGAAGGTGTACGGCGTACGGCGAAAAAGCTTTACGGCTTGAATATGCATAACGCCGTACGCCTTACTCCGTACGCAAAAATGCCTTCAGGCATTTTTCGCCTCTTCCACGGCCTTCTTGAGCATGCGGCAATAGAGGTCAAACCCGACGGCCTGGATGAAGCCGCTCTGCTCGTGGCCGAGCAGATTCCCTGCGCCGCGGATCTCAAGGTCCTCCATCGCGATCTTAAACCCGGACCCAAGCTGAGTGAACTTCTCAATCGCGTGAAGCCTTTTTTGGGCATCTTGCGTCATCACCCATTCCTTCGGGATCAGGAAATACGCGTACGCCTGCCGCTTTTCTTTGAAACGTCCCACGCGTCCGCGCAGTTGATAAAGATCGGCGAGCCCGAAACAGTCAGCCCGATCCACGATGAGCGTATTTACATTCGGGATATCGATCCCGGACTCCACGATGCAGGTTGAAATAAGACAATCGATCTCTTCTTTGAGGAATGCTTTCATCGCGGTCTCAAGACTTTCGACCGGCATTTGCCCGTGCATAACCCCGAACCGTACGCCGGGCAAAAGTTTTTTCAGCCGCTCATGAACCCGTTCGATCGACTGCACGCGGTTATGCACGAAATAAACCTGTCCCTTGCGCGCCAGTTCCCGTTCGATCGCCTGCTTCACAATATTCTCGTGATATTCCATAACAAAGGTCTCGATCGGCATCCGGTTCTTGGGCGGCGTGTCGATCACAGACATATCCCGAACACCGAGGAGCGCCATGTGTAGCGTCCTCGGGATGGGCGTGGCGGTAAGCGTCAGAACATCCACCTGCGTGCGCATTTCTTTGAGCTTTTCCTTGTGCCGCACGCCGAAGCGCTGCTCCTCGTCAATAATAACAAGTCCGAGATCCTTGAACCGGATATCTCTGGAAAGCAGGCGATGCGTGCCGATCACAACGTCCGTCGCGCCTTCGCTCAAAGATCGCACGATGGCCTTCTGTTCTTTCGGGGATTGAAACCGGGAGAGAAGCTCGACTGTCATCGGAAAATTCCTTGCGCGGTCTTTGAGCAGAACATAGTGCTGTTCGGCAAGGATCGTGGTCGGCACAAGAAACGCCACCTGTTTTCCTCCCATCACCGCTTTAAAGGCGGCCCGCATCGCGACCTCGGTCTTGCCATAGCCCACGTCCCCGCAAAGGAGGCGGTCCATCGGCCCCGTGGATTCCATATCGCGTTTTACTTCTTCGATCGCACGCTTTTGCCCGGGCGTTTCTTCGAACGGGAATTCTTTTTCGAAATCTCTTTGCCACGGCGTGTCCTTGGGGAAAGCCAGCCCTTCCTGAAGACTGCGCTTGGCCTGGATCTCGAGGAGGTCCTTGGCGACTTTGTGGAGTGCCGTGCGCGTGCGGTGCTTGATCCTCTCCCATTCCTGGGTATTGAGCTTGGTAAGCTTCGGTCCGGTCCCGGAGCCGCCGATGTACCTTTCCACGGGTTCTTCGATGGAAAGATAAAGGATCTCACGCTCGGCGTATTCGATTGCCATGCAGCGAGTACGTACCCCCTGCATCTGGATGACTTTGGTGCCGAGGAAACGGCCGATGCCGTACTTCATGTGCACCACGAGGTCGCCGCGTTCGAGGTCTTTGGTGCCGGCCACGGGCTCGAAGGTCTCAAGCCGCTCTTCCATGCGCCGGAGTTTTTTCCGGAACATGTCGGAGACCTGGATGAGGAATACTTCTTCGAATGTGGCGGTGCTTTCGCCGGAGGCGAGTGAGAAATCGCGGATCTGGATGGGTGTGTCGCCCCGGAACTGGACGCGAACCGGAAGCCGATAAGTCACCGGAAAAATATCCACCACCCCGCCGCGCACGGCGAATTCCCCGGGCAGGGCAACGTATTCTTTTTTCTGGTAATGGAGCCCGGTAAGAAGCTCCTCGAGCCCCTCAATCGTGATCGCGCTATTGACCTTAAGCCGTTTGATTTCCATAGTCCCAATACCTTTCAATTTTTACACAGCGGTCCCAATACCAATCAATCACAGCAATGCTGTGATTGGGGCCGTCCCGACTACCCTTCATCAAAAGAAAGATAAAGTCGGGGCGGAAATTGGGGCTATCCCAACTACCCTTAATGTAAAAAAACTCAAAGTTGGGATAAGGAGGCTATTTTAGCACAAAATGGATCCGTTCATTTTTCAAGAAGAATGGTTTTACTGCGCGGGAACATCCGCCACAAAACGCTGGCGGATTCGTCCTCACCTAACTACGGTGAGGCAAAAAAACAGAGGCGATACGCTGAACAGCGGTTTCGATGTCTTTTTCGGAGGTGGCGTAACTCATACGGATATGATGAGGACTGCCGAAGGGCTCGCAGGGAATGACTGCGACATGGACTTCATCGAGGAGTTTTTTTGCGACGTCAAAACCGCAAAGGCCTGTCCCTTGAATATCCACGAAAAGATAAAAGGCGCCGTTGGATTTGAAGGGCTTGAAGGACTTTACGGCCTTGAGCTTTTCAATGAAAAGATCCCGGAGATCGGAAGAGCACACGTCTGAACTCCAGTCACCGGCTATGATCTCGTATGCCGTCTTCTGCTTGAAAAAAAAAAA
>CAYMER010000039.1:0-6647 GCA_964389345.1 uncultured bacterium
CTTCACTTTACCTTGTACCATGGTTGATGTTACTCCTTTTATTGTATCGCATGACAAGTTCAACCTTCACTACGGTAAAAACATCAACCTGGTGCAGTTGGAACTAGCCCGCTTTGTTGTCCCCTTCCGGGGGTTGAAAACAGGGTAAAAACAAAAAACCGCAAGGCAAACATTCGACCTTGCGGTACACATCATGTTCTACCTCTTGCTTGCTACGTGAGGACTATGCCTTATAGCGCCCGGTTTGTCAAATTTTATTTTCATATCCTCCAAGGTTCGGTGTTGTAAAGAAAAAAGCTGCGTATATAATTCAAGCATCCCGGACATTGGTTCGGAAATCCTTGCTCTGAAAAGGGAACTAGCGTGATCACTCGCCGAGAAAAACTGCGCCAAAGATTCGCCGCGTTCCGATTGAAGTTCGCGGGACACATGCAAAAGATCCGTCCCCGAGTCGCATTCCGTCTCATCGCGGGCATCGTGATCCTGTTCCCTTGGATGGCCGGCTCGCTTATTATCAGTTTCTTCAAAACCGGCCACTGGCGCAAGCTCACGACCTGCCAATCCTTTCTCAAACGTCACGCGCTCGCCTTTGACGGCGTCAACCCAAAAACCTTGACGGTCGAGTCCGTTTCAGGGGGTGTCAGCAATTCCAATCAGATCTGGCGTTGCCGCAAGACCACGGGGGAAGAGGTTCGCTATTTCGTAAAGATCTTTCTCGATGCCGGAAGCTTCTGGGCCAAACACCTCGCTTTTGTCAGCCCCTTCCCCGCTATTTACGGCGGTAAGACCCACGAACGCTTTACTGTGGATATGATCAGCCGCGTCCAGCTCGACAAGATCGGCGTCCCGGTCCCGCGCCTCATTGCTTATGACGCGGTTGAAAAAGTCATGGTCACCGAACATATCGAGGGAGAAACTGTCGACTCGATCCTGGAACAGATCGGGGAACGCCAAACGCTTGGTCCGGGGGACGAAGCCGTGATCCGTCAATCGGCGATCGGTCTGGCCAGAATTCACCGGGCGGGATTTTCACTAATCGATACCCAGCCCGTCAACTGCATTTGGGTGCCGGTGGAGCAGAAAGTCTATTTTACGGACCTGGAGTTCTGCGGCCGTCAGGATAAACGAGTGTGGGACATTGGATTTTTCCTGTGCTTCATCGCGATACGACTTTCAGGCGCAGTGCGACAAGAGGTGCGCAATATTTTTCTGGAAAGCTACCAGAAAGAACGGCAGATCGATCTGGCCCAGGTCGCGGAAACCGGGCATGAACTACAGGAATATATGCCGGTCTTTCAAGCCGTCCTCGATATCCGCCGCTTCACCCCCGAAGAACTCTTCGAAGGTCTTATCTCCACGTAATTCGTACGACGTACGGAGTACGGCGAAAAAGATTTTACGCCGTACGCGAAACACCGTACACCTTACGATTTTTTTTAGAAATCCACACCCAGCCAGCTCACCCATTGTTGTTTCTTTGGGAATGCGAGCGCGAACCCTGCAAGGGAAACGATCGCGAACGGAATATAGTCATAGGGCTGCCTTCCCAAAAAAACGAGGAGCATTCCTAAAAGCAGCGGCAGTTCAGCCCCGGCATTCATGATGACCGTTTTCAAAAAAATCCGTTGTGGAGGACGCTCGACATTTGGAGCTTGGGCCAAAGCAGCACTGAACATCCGATTGCTTAATTGCCACATCACAAAAATACCCACGATCGAAATGAACAAGGCGCCGTATTTAGCAATTGGATAGATTTGTGCATTCAGGATCGCTGGCCAGCCTTTCCCCATTTGGATCAGATAATATCCGATCGCGCCATAAGCTATGACTGACGCCGCCATTCCGATCGTCATCCTCTGCGCCTGCGCATAAAACTTCTTCGCCATTTCCATCCGATCCATAATTTTTCTCCTTTTAAGCACCGGGTGCACTCATTTTTAGCCCAAAAATGAGTGCGCCCGTTTTTCTATGATTCGAGCAGCGGCCTTTCGAGAACCGGGTTTTCAAGCAGGCTGCCGTAATGAAAGACGGCGCAGAGAGCGCTCCCCGATTGCTCACAGGAGCGCCACTCCGTTTTAAAAACTTCCGGCATTTTCACAAGCTTGTACGCCGGAGCTCCGAAATACAATTTTTTGAGATCGGTGACTTTGGTCTTCGCCACTTCATTCCAGCGCGCGTATTCCTCCGGATCCGGAGAGTAATTCATGACGGTCACAAAATCCACAAGACCGGTGTTCAACCAAGACGGCCAATCCTGAAACGCTTCATGAAGCGCCCGAGCGTAGGACATGCATCCGGTCGCAGACACTCGGATCTTAGGACGCACGGCACGAGCGCTTTGAATAAGCAGCTTCAGGAGTTCCGTTACCTGCGCGCGTTTCCAATCATTCCACGCCCGGCTGCCCTCCCGAACCTTCTTAAGGCCGGTTGATTTCTTGAAACGGTCCATATTGATCGGCGTGTAGCCATACCGCGGATGACTGTCCGGATAACGAATGTAATCAAATTGAACACCGTCGAGCTCAGGGTAGGCCCGGACGATCTCTCCGACCATCGTAACAAGCTCTTTGCGCACGCGCGTGTCTCCGGGCTCCAGAAAATATTGATTGTCGATCTTGTAATCGGTGAGCGTCTTTTTTTCTTCCAGATTCCTCGTCAAAATATCCGTCCCGTATTTTTTGAGAAGTGGGGCGTTCTCGTTCGTACTAAGAGTCAACGCATTGAGCCAGGCGTGCACCTCGATCCCTGCGTCATGCGCTTCTTTAATAAGGAACGCGAACGGATCTTCCCCCAGAGCCTTCACTGCAATTTCGTACGGTGCGGAGTCTCCGACCTTGGACGGGAACCACGCCTGATTCGCCCGGTAGATCTGCACAAAGAGAATCTTGATCCCGGCTTTCTTCGCGAAACGAACAAGTTCCACCATGGCTTCACGGCTTGAAAGCGTCGGCGGGTTCTGGATTAGGGAAACAAAAAGCCCGCGCCTCGGGATATCACCGGCGCATACGGGATGAGAAAAAACCATGAGCAGGCACAGGGCACCGAGAAGAATTCTTTTTTTCATAGGGAAAGACTTGGTTTCATCGTTTTACGCGGCGCGGCCAATCACTTTGAGGAATGCTCTTACGACGTCGGGGCGGAATTGAGCGCCACTCGCGCGCTCTATCTCACCTGCCGCATCCCCGGGCGTCAACGGTCTACGATAGGATCGGACCGACGTCATGGCGTCATAGGCATCGGCGATGGAAACGATCTGCGACGACAGGTCGATCTCTTCCCCTTTGAGGCCGTCCGGATAACCTTTTCCATCCACGCGTTCGTGATGCGAACGGATCACACGCAAGAGCTCCTTATCCAGAACCGACGCGAGGATCTTTTCGCCGGTCACGGGATGTTCTTGAAGGGCCTTCCATTCCTCGGGGTTCAGTTTTTCTTTTTTATTCAGGATCGTTTCCTGGATCATAAGTTTTCCGATATCATGAAGCTCGGCCACATACCAGATCAGCTCTGCTTTTTCCGGGCTCACGCCAAGCTCCAGGGCGACCTTGTGCGCCAGGTTCGCCACACGTTCGGAATGTCCCTGCGTGTAGGGGTCCTTGGCCTCGAGAGCCCGCACGAGGGATTGCGTCACTTTGAAAAAATAATTTTTTAAACGCTGCCGGGACTCAGAAAGGTTCGCGGCCATCTCGTTAAAAGAATCCGCCAATTCCCCGATCTCATCCCGGGAACGCACCTCGACCCTGTAATCGAGATTTTCCCCGGCCAGTTGCCGTGTGCCTTCCACGAGTTTTTTTACCGGGTCCGAAACGCTCCCAGAGATCAATATCCCAAGCAAACCGCAGAACAGGATCCCGGAAAAAAACACAAGAATCATGCGTCTTTTGATTTCCCTCTGCATGAACGCGACATCATCGGCCATCATATCCACACCCAAAACCGCGATCATTTCCCCGTTTTGACCGATGACCGGCGCATAACCGGAAAGCGTCACGCCCCAGGGATCCGACTGAAGCTTGCGATCGGCCAAAGGGCCTGCAAAACCTTTGAGTAGTTCGGGAAATCCGCTCGCGTCGTAAAGATCTCCCGGCCGGGCCGCGCCTCTTTCCCGGCGAACGGGCCTCGACGGGGATTCGAGATCGATCATGAACCGGAGCTTTCCCGGCGTCTCCGTTTTTGAGAGGATATAAACATAGCGAAGAGGCGCGTTCATACCGAGGACTTTCCCAAGCCTCGCGGTCACTTCCCTGTAAGCGGGGCTCTGGATCCCGTCCTGCGTTAAAGGGATCTTCTGAAGTGTCTCCGCGTCGATAGCCAGGGTCGCTGTTTGGGCGATGATTGTCAGGGAATTGCGAAGCTGTTCGAAGTGAGAAACAAGATTGAAGCGGTAAACGAAGAAGTTACTCAACCCGGTCGCAAAAACCATCGCGAGAATCAAAACCAACGTGACCTTGAGCTTGAAGCTGTAGAAAAAAGCGCGTTCCTTCATTTAGGCTTTTTTTCTTGAAGATTCGGAGCGGGTCAACTCAAACCGGTCGAGGAATTTCTCCTGGAAGGCCTGCATATAAAGGAAAAGACCGGGGGTCACGAATAAAGTCACGACCTGGGAAAAAGCAAGACCCCCGACCACCACCAATCCGAGCGGAATGCGCGACGAACCGTCGGCGCCATATCCGAGCGCGATGGGAAGCGCTCCCATGATCGCCGCGAGGCCCGTCATGAGAATCGGCCGAAAGCGCACCACGCTCGCGTCGTGGATCGCATCAAAGTTGCTTTTTCCTTCCCCAAGCCCCTGGTTTGCAAAATCCACCATCATGATGCCGTTTTTCGCCACGATCCCGAGCAACATAAAGATCCCGACATAGGCATAAAGCGACAGCTCCGAGTGAAAAATCCAGAGCGTCGCGAGACCCCCGAGCGTTCCGACCGGAAGCGTCGTGATGATCGTGAATGGATGCACATAACTTTCATAGAGAATACCGAGGATTACATATTTGATAAAAATCGCGATAAGGATCAGGAGGCTGAGGCTCGCAACCGCATCCGAAAATTCTTCGGCCTCCCCCTGCAGTTTCCCGGTCACCTCGGGCGGAAGAAGCTTTTCGGCCGTCTGCTCGATAAATTGTGTCGCCTCTCCGAGCGGAACCCCCTCTTTAAGATTGAAAGAGATCGTCCCCGCATTCAACTGCGCGTCATGCGGCACATTCTGGGGCGTCACCACCTCGGTCCATTCCAGGACGGAACTCAAGGGGACCATTTTCCCCGTAGCGCTTGCCCGGACATAAACGCGGGAAAGGTCCTCGGGAACTTTCTGGTATTCTTTCTCAAGCTCCACGATCACCTGGTACTGATCGATCTGGGTTTTATAAAGCGTCACTTTTCCCTGGGCGTAAGCCAGCGACAAGGCATATTCAATATCCTGCGCCGTGATCCCCAGGGTCGAGGCCCGGTCCCGCAAGATCGTGGCCTTCAAGGTCGGAAGCGTCAGCTTGACGCTATTTTGCACATCGATAAATCCGGGGTGCGCCCGGAACTCTTTTTCAAGCTGCATCGCGCTCTCATAAACTTTTTGCTGATCCGCCCCGCGGATCGTATAGGAATATTTGCTCCCCGAAGCGGTGCTTTCGCCCCCCGCACTGATCTGCAGGGAGGGCGTTGCTTTAAGGAACGCGAACCCGCCGGCGATCTTTGACAGCTTTCCGCGGATCTCGGCCAAAGCCTTCGCCATCGGAAGACGTTTTCCGGAAGGCTTGAGCACGATATGGATGAACCCGGTGCTCTGGTCAGAACCGGTCTGAAGCCCGGAAGCGGTCAGCGTCCTTTCAATATTGGGATCCCCCTCAAGCGCCTGGTTCACCTGGGACTGATACTCACGCGCCTGCTGGGTCGAGGTCCCCAGAGGCATCAACGTGCCTCCCATGATCGCGCCGCTGTCTCCGTCCGGAAGGAATGTCTGGGGCAGGATATTAAAAAAGAAAATCGTACCGCCCATGCAGAGGGCCCAAAGAATGATCGTGATAAAAGGACGCAGCAGGATCTTTTTGAGAAGAATACTGTAGCCTCCGATCACCTTGTCCATGAACGGATTCATGATCCTCTGGATCCAGCTCTCTTTTTCTTTTCCTTCCTCCTTAGCCTTAAGCATCCTGGCGCACATCATGGGACTGAGCGTCAGCGACACCACCCCTGAACAGAGGATCGTCACAACCACCGTGATCGCGAATTCCCTGAAGATCCTTCCGACCACGCCGCCCATAAAAACAAGCGGGATAAAGATCACGGCAAGCGAAAGCGTCATGGAGATAATGGTGAACGTGATCTCCTGGGCGCTTTTGATCGCGGCCGGAAAAGGTTTCATGCCTTGTTCAATAAGACGGACCGTGTTCTCAAGCACCACGATCCCGTCATCCACGACGAACCCGACCGCAAGGATGATCCCCATCAGCGACAGATTATCCAGGCTGAAATTCAGGGCTTTCATGACAAGGAACGAAGCAATAATGGAAACCGGCAGCGTCATCGCGGGAATGATCGTGTCCGACAAACGCCCGAGGAAAAGAAAAATGACAAGAATGACCAGCACAAGCGCGATCAGGATCGTGTTCTTCACATCGTCAATCGATTCGATGATCGATTCGGATTTGTCGTAA
>CAYMER010000040.1:0-9435 GCA_964389345.1 uncultured bacterium
AGATTCTTCAGGACGGAACCGGGGCTTATATCGGCAGCATGTTCCAGATCAATGGAACCTATGATAGTTATGATACCTATGGCTTCCGGAAGAAAATAGCTTCTCCCAATGGCGAGTCTTATCAATTCACCTACCAGACGAATGCTTCCGGGAATGCCACGGGATATGATGTCCTGCGTCACCAGCAGATCGCTTTTAACGGTGTTCCGTTCCCGGAAGAAATGACGATCCAAGCGGAGAACGATATTGTTCTGAGCGGCTCTGCCGGAGTCCTGGCCAAGCGCGAAGGAAATCCCGGTTTTATCATCAGCGCTTATGACGAATTTTTAAATCAGTGGAAGGTGCTTTCCGGGCAGTTTTCTTCAGACGGCGATCGTATCCTTTTGCGGAATTTTTTAACCGGCCTCAAGGCCGGACAATATGTTGCCGCTGCGGTCAAAGATCCCAATTTTTCACGGGCCGGTGAAGAGATATTGTCACTCTTTGAAGGGATCGGAGCGGAGCAGGTGCGGACGGCAAGTGCCGGGAATCAAACGTGGTGTTTTTTTGGGAATGAATATCTGGAAAAAGGAGAAGGACGGGAACAAATCGGAGGAAGTTCTTTCTCAACCGCTATGGACAGCACGACCCATGTGAGCCTTGCCTCCGTGAGTAACCCCGTTTTTAACGGAAAAAGTTTGATTTTATCTGTACCGAAAGCGGCGGCGGACGCTTACTCAGCGTTCTTGAAAACTTATGAACCAAATAAGCCAAGCCGGGACCTTGAGAAGATCACGGTCTATAACAAACAAAACCAGATCGTTTACTCGGAGTCTTTGGAGGGTATCCGGACTTTTTACGACAAAGGAAAACCGAGAGAAAGGTACACAATCGACGGAGAACTGCTCTACACGCATGAATACGGCTGTCCCAATGGGGAGTGCTCAGACTCAAATGATCCTTATCTTGCGAAAGTGACGCTGGTCAAAGCCCGGCTTGATTTTGAAACGGAATCCGCGAAAGCGAGACAACAGATCGAGCAGGTCAAATTCGACGCGCTCGCGCAGCTGGCGGAACAAGAAGGCGTTGCGCAAGCCAATATTAAACAAGAAGTCGCGAATAGTATAGCTGTGCTGGATACGCATATCGGACAGCTAGAGTCTCAGCGCTATCAAAGAGTCAAGAGTTGTCACAGAGGATGGTTTGGCATCGGAAAGTTTTGCGAAGAAAAAACGTACGAAGTTCCCGGCGTTGCAGGCATGATCAGCGAAGCCCAGAATCAGAAAGTGGATCTTCTTCAAAATATCCAGCCCGGGCAGATCGCGACCGTCCCCGAGTTGATCGCCCAGAAAAAACTGGAGATCGAGGCCGCGACCGCTCAAAAAATGACGGATCTTGCTGCGCAGGAACGATCCGTTTTTAACGATATCCTCGAGCGGGAAGTGGCTCCGGTTCTGGCCGATATTTACAGGCGCCTGCTGGGGCGGGACCCTTCCACCGCGGAGGTGGACGCTGAGATCGCGCGATTCGGGGCAACACAAGCGATCGACTTGAACCGAACGATCACAGAGGTCGGAAATTCGAGCGAATTTCAATCCAGGATCAACGACAAAGCGGCGATCATCAGCCAGGTTCAGACGTTTCTTAACGCGTATGTTTCGGCAGCGGATAACTCTGTGGCGCGTGCCGGGCTTGCACAGTCGCTCCGGCTTGTTCTCTCTGAAGTAGTGGATCTTAATCAGGAGGAAGTGACAGCGATCATGAGTTGGCTTCAGGCTCGGGATCTTCACTTCGGACAGTCCGCATTCCTTTCCTTAAAAAATATGCTCGCTTCCCGCGGGATCGATGTGCCGATGGTAACGATTGGTTATGAAACGATTCTCGTGGATATCCTAACCGGCACGATCAATAAGTTCGCCGAAGGGGATCTCTTGATCTCTGTTTTTGCATTTCAGCGTGTAGCGAAAATTCACGGGGCGGACATCACCGGCGCGACCTATTCCCTTCAGGATCTCTTGAATTTATACCAAGGGACCTGCGGTCTGTCGTCTGGAAGCTGTGGCCTGAGAACGATTGCGCATGTTGAGGGGAACCATTTTGTAGTGATCACGGCTGTGACAAGTGATCGCGTGACTTTTCTTGAGACCAATAAAGGACCGGCCGGTGGGTTCGTAACCGAGACATTTGATCAATTTATGAAGATCTGGAATACCGGCAACGGGACAGGGCATCTTGTGGTTTATAAGGATCAGGCGATTACTGCAAAAACCGTTGATGACCAAACGGCAATGAAGATCCGCGGAGCATTTTTCGGGATCGATGACCTTATTTTCTGGTTTGCGGTTGCTTCGATCGTTTTGACCGCGGCAAGTATTGTGGTGTCTTATATCAGCCCGACATTTGGCAAGATCCTCGGGTATGCGGCCATGGTGGCCGGGATCGTGGCGATCGCGGCAAGCGTCGTGAATTTTGCGGTCCAAGGATTTAGCATGGCGCTTGGCTCCATCAATAGCGTGGGTCTTTTGCAATCGGTTCAGAACGGGTTTAGGGCGTTGGGGAGCGCGATCTGGGAAGGTGTGGCGCATGTCGGCCAGTTCCTGAAACAGGGGTTTACATTCCTTACGGACGTTTTTACGGGAAGTTTCAGCGAGTTAGGTGCCGGTATCGCGAATATGGGTAAATTTACGATGGACGGTATAAAAATTATGCTTGATCCGGCAGGAACGCTGGTTCGCCAAAATCTGACTTTTGGGCAAATAGTCGGCCGGAGCATGATTGCGGCGGCGATTAATATTCCGGCGTCAAAAGGATTGGAAGGACTCGGTATCGATCCTCGGATGGCGCGCCTTGCCGGGGCGTTTGTTTCCGGAGGGATTATCGGGCTTGGTGCGGGAGGAACGAGTTTCCTGCAATCGGGAATGCAGATGTATTTGCTCCAGGGTGTTTCAGAGATCGGACTGAAACTGAACCTGCCGCCGCCCATTGCAGCGGCCATATCCATGGGTGTGAATGCCTCTCTTACGGGCCTTTTCGATCCTGCCTTCAATCTCAGGGATCAACTCCCCAAGATATTTCCTTCATTCACCCATCAACTTACACTCGGTGGCATCGAACTGCTCGGTCGTTCCCTTGGTCTTGATCCCCGCATTACGGCAATCATCGGACTGCCGATCGTTGCTGCAGTGGGAGGGATCACAAGAGATTTATTGAACCCAAACGGTGGTATGCTTTCTTTGTGGCAATCCATACAAAATGCCGTGCTAAGCCGGGAAGTAATGGGAGGAATAGTTTCGATAGGAGCCGGATTTGTAGTTGATAAGCTTGGATTGGATCGTTCATTTTTTACGGCGCTTACCTCTCGCATTATTGCCGGTGTTATGGAGGATTTTTTAACGCAACGTACCCGGATGAGTCTTGTCGATAGCATCATTACATCGGTGGATAATTCGATCTATCATGCTTTGGACCCTAAAAATCTGCCGGCTCTTGTTTTTGCTATTAAAGAAAAAGGCCTCGCGGAAGGGTTCGATCAATATGCCACTTCGATACTGACACAGGACACCCTCGAAGAATTCACATCCGCCGGAATGACTTTCACGCAGATCATTACGGCCGGAATGCCTTTCGCGCGTGATATTTTTCTCCAAGATGGCCCCGCCAAGGTGCTTCAAGCGGTTAAGAACGGAAAAACCACCGAATTTATTTTTAGAACATTAGAAGACGGCCGCCTCCAGATTCTCGGTATCCATGAAAAAAATAAAAATGTGGAAAGACTGACGCAATGGAATATTGACGAACATGGAAATATAACGGGTGTTACCGTGGAAGAGCTGATGCCGGACGGGACGAAGCGGCAAGATACTTTAAGCCCGGACGGCGATCTGCGAAAGATCGAATTCAAAGATTGGGGTGAGAAAACTTTCGCCACTTTGACCTATAATCCGCAGGGCGCAATTGAGTTCAATAATTACAATTTGGGTATTGCCGGGCATCTTTCAGCAGACGGTCAGTTTCAGTTTAATCTGACGGCAGCACCCAACCTCCAGGATTTCGACAATTTCATTTATGATTTCAATCTTTCCAATCTGGACGCGCAAAAACAGGGCCAATTCTTCACTTTGTTTACGGGCAATGGCTTCTGGAATGAGCATGGCAATAAAGACGATGAACCGCAGCTTTCCATCGACTTTATTCATAATATAACCGATGACCAGGCGCAAAATGGGGTGCCCGCTTTTGTCCTTTTAGACGAGCACGGTAATATCGCTCATGATGCAAACGGGAATGTTCTGACCACGGCGTCGCTTCCCGTGACTCTTTATTCGGAAACCGGTCTAATCGGTAATGTCTTGAGATGGACTGCTGAAACGTGGTTTGGCTGTAACTTCATGAGGGATAAGATCGAGTCGGATCTGAAGAATTATTTTGATCTGATCGATCTGAACATTCAAAGATACGGTCTTAACCCGAATATCCAAAACATTTACTTTGCTCATTCAGGTAACTTCCAGCCCATGATCAAGGCGTTAGAAGATATGAGCCCGCAATACCAGCAACGTCTCAAGACGCTCATTGTTTACGAGGGGTCTTATGTAGGTGACGGCGTCATCAATGATCCTTATCTTCAGACACTGATCCGGGTTCGTGGGTCGGCAGACGGCTTGTCGGTTCCTTTTCTGGATCACCGGCAATTTAGCATTACGGACCGGAATGGTAATGTCACCTCGCTTCAGAACCAGTATAATATCGAAATTACTGGAGCAGGCCATGTCGATTTTGACGCCCAAACCAACCCCAAAGTGAATTTATTTATGAGGGATTTGACTTTAATTGCAAATGATCCAGCCGAGCTACAAAAATTCCTTTCCACGGAAACACCGGGCATAAGAGTTGAAGAAGGAATAATTAAGCTGGACCCTACCTTGTATGTTTCACTCAACGGAGAAAGATAAAAATGGTTAAAATCCTACGCGTTTTGATTTTTTTATGTCTTTATCTGGGGTCATCGGGCGTTTTTTTAATGGCGAATAGTCTAAACGATGAAAAGGGGATGACTGAAGAAGAATACCAGAAAGCATTGATAATGCAGAATAAAATACACGGGTTTATTCGAGCTGCGAGTCAATGTGAAAAAAACGGTCAGTATGAGGCGGCATTAGAGAACTTTCTGAAAGCGTATGAGATAAATCGATGCGCGGGGCTAGTTGCTGTTTGCCGTGGGGGGATAGCCGATAACTATGAGGCTTTAGGGGAGTACCAAAAGGCGCTCGATTATGTTGATGTCTCTTTGGGAAAGTTGAGTGCTCACCCTCAACAACCTTCTTACAAAAAATATGCGGAAACTAAATCTCGCCTTCTCAAAAAAATCGAAGAGCAGAAAAACGAATCTGGGGCAAAGAAGATGACGCAAGATTCTTCACAATCGGATTATGCGCGGCAGCGGAAATTCCTTGAATCCATGAAAACGCAGGGCGTAGCAACGGCGTTTAAAGAAGCGACGCTTTTTGAGCATGCCGGTAAATTTGCTGACGCGCGCAAGGTCTATGAGAAACTTTTATTGCAAAGAGAAACGATCGCTCGGGAAATGACTTTGGAGAACTGGGTGATGCTTTATCCGGCGATCCAACGGACGTCAGAACTAATTGGCGATGAAACGCGTGAGAAGGAAACGCTTGTCTGGATCAAAGGGAATATGCTCGATCCTCAAGGCCAGTTCCATGGATCTCTTTCCAAGATTATGCCTGCAGTGATCGATCATCTGAATAAACAAATCAAGAAATATCAGCTCCGATAGAACGCAGAACGCCACGGCACCTTTTTATGATCGCCGCCAACTTTGCGGCTCGTTCTGGAAAAGCGAGGTATCCACAAAGCATGTTTCCGCGTCTTCCCGCGTGATAAGGCCTTTCTGGACACATTCTTTCAAGGCGTCATTGCGCAAGATCATCCCCTGGGCGCGGTTTGTCGAAATGACGTTGTAGATCTGCACGGTCTGATTATCGCGGATCAGATTACGGATCGGAGTCGTGACCGGCATGGTCTCAAAGACCGCCACGCGTCCGGGGCCTCCTTTTTTCTTCAAAAGGACCTGGGAGATGACCGCCTGAAGTGACATAGCCATCTGGACTCTTACTTGACGCTGTTGATTGGGAGGGAAGACATCGATGATACGGTCGATGGCCTGCACGACATCTTTGGTGTGAAGTGTCGCAAAGACCAGGTGGCCTGTTTCTGCCGCGGTCAAAGCCATCGAGATGCTTTCCAGATCACGCATCTCTTCGATGACGAGCACGTTCGGGTCTTCTCTGAGCGCCACGCGTAAGGCGCTCGCATAAGAAATCGCATCGTTTCCGATCTCGCGTTGGCTGATCACGCAGCGTTTATTCCTGTGGATGTATTCGATCGGGTCGGAGATCGTGATGATGTGCGCGTTCCTGTGGTGGTTCATATGGTTCACCAGCGCTGCCAGGGTTGTGGTTTTGCCGCAGCCCGTGGATCCCGTGATCAGCACAAGACCGTTTGGCAATGCGGCTAACTTTTCCATCAACGGAGGCAGTCCGAGCTGTTCGATCGTGGGAGGGATGATGGGATTGGCGCGAAAAACGCAGCTCAGATGATTTCTCTGGAAAAAGAAGTTGATTCGAAAACGGCTCGTGAAATTCGGAAGCGTCGTGGAGCAATCCAACTGGCGGTTCTCTGAAAGATGTTTTTTTTGTTTTTCATTAAGGAACACTTCTACGCAGCCGGCCATGAAGTCGTCCGTGACGGGTTTTGTCGGCATGAAGGGGGACAGAACGCCGTCGATCCTGAAGATCGGGTGGCTTCCCACCTGAAAATGAATGTCCGAAGCGTTTCGATTTATGGCGTTCTTCAAGACGACCAGCACATCGGCCGGATTTTTTGGGACGGAACCGGTCGGCTGGGAAGGTGGGTCCTGATAATCGTCCTTTTGATCCCCTATAATGTAGATGGTATCGTCAACCATGAAAATCCCCCTTAGGTTTTAAGAGCTCACGGCGCATAACAAGACGGACACGCTCAAAAGTATATCGGCAGGAAGGGCGGTGGGGAAGCTTTTTTAGAAGGGAACTTCTGTTGCATAGGGTCCAGCTTGTCGATATTTTGACGGCTCAGACTGCGTACCGGCTCAATTCTGCGGCCGGTAATTCCAGGTCCGGAAATCTTCTCGCGATATTCTCATGGAACAAATAATCTAAATGATTGTTGCCCGTGGGGGCATATCCCATCACATCCTGCCAGACGGGCCGGTTCTCCATGCAAAAGTAAATGAAAACATCCTTCCAATGCTTCCGGATCCCGTTGTGAATGTGCCGGTAGAGCCGGACACGTTCCGGCCTAAAATAACGCATCTTTCCGTCGAGTCCCTTGACGAATTCCGCCGTCGTGATCTTCGTCTTGGGGAAGCGTTCTTCGATGATCTTCTTTAAGGAAGGTGGGTAGCGCAGACTGCCCAGGCTGATCCACATCACTTCTTTTTCCGGGATCGTCGAAGTCAGTTTTTCAAGAAGTTCCGTGTACTGTTTTTGCCAACCCGGCAGTATGAGCAGGGGATCGAAATGAAAACCAAGGCGGTAGCCTTTCCGGAGGACCTTGCGGGCTGCTTTCAATCGCGTCTCCAAAGATGCAGCTTTAAACTCTTCCGTCCGGATGAACGTGTCAGGATTCAGGGACCAGGAGATGAGGGCATTGCTTTTCGGAATGGACGGCAAGTGATCGATCGTCACAGTTTTTGTTTTGATCTCCAGGATCATTTTTTTGCCGAGGACGTGGCGGATCAGGCTTTCATTTAGCCGCGTCAGTCCGTCGAGCGCGAGGCTGTCCGTCAGTTCCCCTGTGCCCATCCGGAAAAGACGGCTGGGTTCGCTTGCGATCAAGGCGTCGATCTCCCGCGAAATGTTCTCGATATTCACGTAGATCGTGATCAGCGGGACATTTAAATAATTCTGGAGAATGCAATAAGTGCAATCGAGCGGGCAGTGGGTTTGAGCGTTGATAGTCCAATAGCGGCAACAGAGATAACCCGTACCTGTGGCGGGGCAAGGCTTGAGGAAGGGCCCCTTGAAATTTGTGAGCCAGAGTTTTCTCTTGCCGGCAGTGAGCGGTGTTTTCTCCATGGACTTGAGAAAAGCGTCCTTGTTGGTGACGATCGTGACCGGAATGCCTCGGAGAACCCGCAGGATGCGCCTGGCAAGAGGCGCGCGTGCGGCGTTTTTATCCAGGTAAATAAGGTCGATTCCAGGAATTTGTTTTGAGGTCATGCTGTATTCTAGCGGTATTCCGCCTCGTGTCCTCTATTTTTAAAAGGGTTGATAGGGGCAGTCCCAATTTTAACAAGTTGAAATTGATAGGAATTGGGACCGGACATGCTGAGAAGAAAAATTATTGAAGAAACGTTCAAAAAGGCGATACTAGGATCAAGAAAGGAATGTCCCGACTCTATGCGTATCCGTTTTTCTTTAGCCTGGCTCAAGCCGGCGCAAGCTCCGGCCAAGAGTTTTAAATCCTCCGCGGCTTTTTCTCTGGTCCGTGAATACATGGAAAGGATCGGGCATTTCTTGCCGTGCGAGACCGGCATTTATTCTTCTGGGGCAAAGTCCTGCGTGTGGGTGTGCGAAAGGACAAAGAAAAGCAAGACGGTCGCCTCCGAGGATCTGGCCAACGAACTTCAAAAATGCATGAACTCCGGCGCGCAGGTTCTCGAGATCGTGATCGGCGGCCCGGATGGTTTCACGGATGAAGCCTTAGATGCGATGAGACCCTCTTTTCGCTGGAGCTTTGGTCCCATGACCTTGCCTCATGAACTTGCCGCGGTGGTAGCCACGGAGCAGATTTACCGGGCGCTCACCATCCTTCATCACCAGCCCTACCACTCCGGGCATTGATATATAAAATATGCGCTCGGCACAGTAAAATCTTTGACATTCCGGGAAGCTTCTTTATAATCCACCGCACCGACAAACAGCTCGACAAAATTTTCAAGCCATCCTAACATATCTCCATTCGTGGGCAGGTAGCTCAGTCGGTAGAGCAAGGGACTGAAAATCCCTGTGTCGGGGGTTCAATTCCCTCCCTGCCCAACTCTTTATTTCTTTTCACCAATGGTGAGTTGGGCTTGTCCTGATTTTCTTATCGTTTCCTATAATAAAAATCAGGGCTGCCCGTTCTTTTTTGCCTACAAACAAAGCTGTGGTCTCCAGTTTGAGGTCTGAGTGATGAAATACGCGGTCGGCATTGATATCGGCGGAACGAAGATCTCACTCGTGCTGGGAACTGAAAAAGGCAAGATCCTGGCGCGAAGAGAAATTCCTACCTGGACCGGAGCGAAGACGAAAGCCTGTGTTAAAGAACTTGCCGCGAATCTTCGGGCCATGATCCTTCACTCCTTCATACCTCCAAAAAAAATTCTCAGGATCTGTGTCGGCCACCCTGGGGCTG
>CAYMER010000041.1:0-5481 GCA_964389345.1 uncultured bacterium
CCGGTGACTGGAGTTCAGACGTGTGCTCTTCCGATCTATCACGCTCTTGGGGGCATGGTGTTTCTTTCTGATCCAGAGGAACGGAGATCACTATAAACGGGTTGCCGGAGTGCGCAGTGAAAGTCCTGGTCATTAACGAACCGTTCGTCAAAGACTTTTGCCGGACGCAGCGCTGGGCGGCGCGGACCCGGGGAAGGGTGCTCCGTCCGCCTGATTGGCTGGCTTATGCGGCGGCGGTCCTCGAGCGGGCAGGGCATGATGTCCGGCTTTATGATTTTCCGGCCATGGGGTGGGATAAGAAAAAATTGGCTGAGGTTGTTCAAGCCGAAAATCCGGATGCCGTCGTGCTGGATTCCACCACGCCTTCGATCTTCTCGGATATCGAATGCGCGCGGATCGTGAAAGACCATTCCCGCGCCAAGGTTGTGATGGTCGGGCCGCACGCATCGGCTCTTCCGGAGGAGACGCTGGAACTGGCTGCCGGTGCCGTCGATATCGTTTGTATCGGAGAATATGATCATACTGTCCGCGACGTTTTGGCTAACCCGGACAATCCCGGCTCCGTTCCCGGCATTGCCTTTCGCGACGGAAAAGAGATCCGGCGGACCGGGGATCGCCCGCTCATTGAAGATCTCGATTCACTTCCGTTCCCCGCGTGGAAACATCTGAATCTCAAAAAATATTTTGACGGAGGGAAACTTTATCCTTATCTTGATATCATCGCCGGCCGGGGCTGTCCGAACCAATGCAGTTTCTGCCTTTGGCCCCAGGTTATGCACGGGACACGCTACCGGTTCCGGAGCCCGCGAAATGTCCTGGATGAGATCGAACAGGATCTGAAACTTTTTCCCGGGATGAAACGGGGCGAGTTTTTCTTTGAGGATGATACCTTCACCGTGGACAGGGCCCGGGCCCTCGGGATCTGCGAGGAGATCCTTCGCCGGGGGCTTAAGATCACATTCTCGGTCAATGCCCGGGCCGATACGGCAGACATTGAAATGTTCCGTCTTATGAAGCGCGCCGGATGCCGGGAACTTTTGGTGGGGTTTGAATCCGGCTCTCAGGCGGTCTTGGACGCCTGTCATAAAAAGATCACTCTAGAGCAGTCACGCGAATTCATGAAAACAGCTCGGGCCGCCGGTCTTGCGGTCCACGGATGTTTTGTCATCGGATTACCGGGGGAGACTGATGAAACGGCTAAGGAAACGCTCCGGTTCGCCCTGTCCCTGGGTTGTGATACCCTCCAATTCTCCGGTGCCGTGCCGTTCCCGGGGACCCGGTTCTTTGAGGATTCGGAAAAGAACGGTTGGCTCAAAACCCGAGACTGGCGACGTTGGCTGGCGGACGGGGAACAAAAGGGGATCGTCGCGTATCCGGGGATTACGGAAGAGAGGATCAATCATTATGTCGATCAGGGGCTCCGAGATTTTTATCTGCGTCCCGCGTTCATGCTAAAGTTTTTATTCAACACCTGCTCCCTTTCGGACCTCTACCGAAAACTCCGTGGGGCGTGGAATTTTTTAGGTTATCAATATCGCCGCTGAGTTCCAGAATCGCAAGAAGGCAAGTATGATCAGATCGATTGTCATCAAGATATTCGCAAAATTCTTCTTATTCATCGGGCGTCTCCTCCGCCGCCCGGTAGCGGGCTATGATCTTTCCGGTATCCGTAAGATCCTCGTCAATAAAAGCGATCGGCTTGGCGATGCGGTGGTCACGTTGCCCCTTTTACTGGAACTTCAGAAACATTACGATGTCACGGTACTGACCTCGGAACGCAACGATGAATTTTTGAGGCGTTTTGTCCGCACTCAGAAATGGATCGGTGAACCCCGGCCTTTCCCGGAGGTTCTGGCCATGCTTTGGAGGAGTTTGTGGAACTGGGGCAGAAAAAGAGTTTGCAAAGAACCGGTCTACGATCTCTATCTTGATCTGAACGGGATTAAAGAGCTGGACCTTTTCCTACGCGTTTGGTCGGAGAATTTGTGCGCGCACTATGCGGGTTTCAACATGGGGCTCTGGAATTTCCTGCTCGACTACAGTCATCCGGATTATTCGGTCCTTTTTTCCAATCAACATGTGCTTGACGCTTACCGTGAGCTAGTCAAAGCCGCTTTGGGACGCGATATTGAATTAGGGGACTCTTGGGACCCGGGGGATCATGCGGTGGTTCCGGCCGAAGTCCCCACGAACGATTTTATCATTGTAAATGTTGCCGGCTATGAAAAGTTTCGTGGTCCAAGCCCCGTTTTTTTTGCCCGGCTGATCGAAGTGTGCGCTCCTCAGGTGACATGCTTTGTGCTGGATGAGCTCGGGCAGCCTCACGCCTCGATCCTTAAGGAAAAGCTTCGCGATGTTCCCAATGTTTATATTGCCGAGCGTGATTTTTCGGTTTGGGAACTTCTGGGACTTGCTTCACGTGCCCGGTTCTATATCGGCTCCGACGGAGGCATGAGCCATCTGATGCAAGGTCCGACAAACGCCATCCTCTTTTTTGGCGATCAGAGGGCGGTCGTTTGGCGTCCTTATTCTTGCGCTCCCTATGAGCGGCGCCGGGGTCCAGGAGGCCTGGTGATCGAACAACGAGTCAATGCCAGGAATTTCCTCAAAGCGATCCTGTATTTTCCGGGACATTGCCGCCAGTGTTTTGATCTGGGCTGCGCAAGCCCATGCTGTGTGAATAATTTTGAGAAGTATGCGGACATGATCCAGCGGGAAGTCCTAAAATTCCTTGATGTACGGGTTCATCCCGCCTCAGTTTCTGTTAGTGCTAAGAGCCGTACTCAAGGAGCTCTATGAAAATCGGGATCGACGCTTTTCCTTTAGTGGGTCCTAAAGTTGGCTTTGGACAATTCGTACATCACATGGTGAGTTTATGGCTGGCTCGGGGAGGGCATGAACTTTATTTTTACAATACACAGGGCAGATTGGCTTCAGAATATCCGGGAGTCCATTACGCACAGTTGAAACCTGTTTGGCTGGATCGCTCCAGTACTTTTTGGATGGTCGCAAAGGGTGCGAAAGAACTTTCTGCGGATATGCCGGATGTTTTTTGGGGAAGCCAAGGTTTTCTCCCTCTACGGATGCCCCGGGGGATCCGTAAGGTGATTACCGTGCATGATGCAGTCTATTACACATGTCCCTGGACGATGAGCGCTATAACACACTTCACATTTGGAACGTTTTTAGAGCAATCGATTAAACGCGCCGATGCCTTGACCACAGTGTCTCAAACCATGAAAACGCAGCTTGAAAAAATACTCCACAAAAAAGGGATAAAAAAGAACTTAGAAGTTATTTATCCCGGAGCAGATGATTTATTCCGGCCTTTGGACAAGGAATTTTCTCGCGAACATCTTTTTTCGCGGCACGGGATCCGAGAACCTTTTTTGCTTTTTGTCGGGACGTGTGAACCGCGGAAAAACCTTGTAGGACTGATACGCGCCTTTCGACTGTTCTTAAAGAAAGCGTCCGACTACACATTAGTGATCGCGGGTGGGAAAGGGTGGAAGGACGCTCCGATCTATGCGGAAGTCAATCGACACGGTCTTAAAGACCGGGTTAAATTTCTTGGTTATGTTCCCCAAGACGATTTACCGAAGCTTTATTCGGCAGCGGAAGCCTTTATTTTTGTCTCATTCTATGAAGGTTTTGGCATCCCGAATCTTGAGGCGATGGCATGCGGAACTCCGATTGTCGCTTCCGACATCCCCGTTTTTCGCGAAGTTTTAAAAGACGCGGCTTTCTTTGTTCGGCCTGACGATCCTCAAGATATTGCAAAAGGCATTGAAACGGTTATCTCAAATTCAATTTTAAGAGCAGAGCTTATTCGAAAAGGATCCATAAGGGTGCAGGATTTTTCTTGGGAGCGATCCTCACAACAAATGCGATCTTTTTTTTCCGCAACTAAATTTATGAGGTGAGGTAATGACCCATCGTGGGGAAATGATCTCCGTATTGATAAATACATTAAATGAAGAAAACAATATTCGAAATTGTCTGGAGAGTGTTAAGTGGGTCGACGAAGTCATTATTGTGGATATGAACAGCAGCGATAGAACCGTGGAAATTGCTCGGGAATATACTGACAAGATTTTTCAATTCGAGAGTGTCGGGTACTCCGAGCCAGCACGGCAATATGGCTTAGAACGCGCCTCGGGAGATTGGATCTTGATCGTAGATGCGGATGAGATGGTGCCCTGTCCCTTGAAGTTCAAGCTTCGTGAGTTAGCAACAAGAAATACGGCGGATGTTGTCCGATTTCCCCGTTTGAATTATTATTTCGGCGAACCTATAGACGTAACAGGCATGGCCCCTTTACGCGATATGCAGATACGTTTTTTTAAAAGGGGCGCTGTGTTTTTTACACCTGAAATTCATAATTTCACCAGGCTGGCTCCGGGCGTTAACGTTCATTCCGTGACGGACCCCGCTCTCAGTTTCATTCACTTTAATTTCTTAGACCTTGAACATTATTTGGAAAAATTTAACCGGTATACGACAATCGAAGCGCGGAATATGTTTCAAGGGATCAAAATGCCTCATCGTTCCGCCTGGGCTGCCGTGTGGCACTCGGCTTGTGTCTTTAATTTTCATTATAAAAAAGCCCGGGGATACAAAGCTGGTTTCAGAGGGTTTGTGCTCTCGGCGCTGATGGCTGGCTATGTCCTCATCGTTCACTTGAAATGGCTTTTGATGAAATTTTATAACTCCGTTGATGTCAGAGCTTCAGTTAAATCTGAATATCAGCGTATTGCGAAGACGATTTTGGAAGATTATTCCAAATGAATTATTGCCAAAGAGTTTGGTGTTTATTGTTCGAAACCATGACCGCTAGTTTTTATTTTTAGCCTTGGAGTGTTGAAAGCGAAGGAATTCAGCAATGTTTGGAAGGAGACAATGAAGAGAACGATTTCTTTGAAAGCTCGGACGGAGTGGTGCTTTCGATCGCTAAAAAACAGCGCACTCTTTTCCTTTCAGAATATAAAAAGAAAGAAAAAATATCATGCTGAAATCCCTGTGAGCGATATTCTCATTGGCGATCAAGCGGGAATGACCCTTGACGAGTGGGTTGGGCGTAGCCAGGAATATGAGCGCATTTCGATGCCTCTTGCGAAATCGCCGTATGTTCTATTTTTGAAGGATGTTTCAAGCGATGAGGCTTTGCTTGCGGACGACGCATTCTTAGAGTTACATCCTTATTTTAAAATGGGCATGAAGGTGATCAGGGCCACGGGGAATTATTTTGCTGCACGCGATGGTGCGGGTTTAAAAAAGCAGATGGTTAAATTTTACCGGATGTACAAAAACTTCTCAGGGGAAGTGGCTCGCGATGATTTCAGCGATCTTAGGCATACCCGGCCCGGGGGGCCTATCACAGCGGCTCGGATATGCCTGTCGAATTGCTATGAATTGAAAGATGGCCATCATCGCGCAGCCAAGAGAGGAAGAGCGTCGTGTAGGGAAAGAGCGGACAAAGCC
>CAYMER010000042.1:0-4632 GCA_964389345.1 uncultured bacterium
AGATTGCCAAAGCGGTCGTAAGTAAAGCGGGCTTCCGCGAGTCCCTGGACCGTTCTCAGGAGATCTCCCGTCGCCGGATCATAATAGAACTGGGAAAGATTTCGGTTCGCATCCGTGATCGAAGTCGTGCGACCCACCGAATCATAAGTCAAAGTGGTGGTCAAACTACCCGTTCCCAAGGAGCGTTTGATCTGAGTGGGCAGGTCAAGGCTGTTGTACTGATAATTCGTACCCCGGCCCACGGCGTCACTAGAGTTTGAAACCCTGAAGAATGAATCGTAATTCTGTGCCGTGGTCCCCCCTTCCGGATTCTTTACCGCGGTGACATTTCCAAGCGCGTCCCGGGTCACGAGTTGGACCTTGCCTTTGGGATCGACTATGCTTGTCAATTGGCCGTTCGTATCATAATTGAGACGGACGACCGCGTTTTGCGTCGCGTTGATCGGCCTATGGATCTCAGTCAAATTATTCTTCGCGTCATAGACAAAAGTGCTCCGCACCCCGTTCCGGTCGGTCGAAGCGACCATGTTATTCCGCGGGTCATATTCAAATGTTTGATGAACGTCATTCTCAAAATCAAAAATGTCCGTCAGGTTGTGATTTTGATCGTAAAAATAATAGGTGGTGAACCCCTTGGGATCGGAAACGGAAAAGGGGTTCAGTTCACTGCCAAGGTATTGATACGTCGTGGCATACCCCGAGTAATCGGTTTTCTTCACCAGCCGGTGAAGAGCATCATACTCCTCCGTAATCTGATTTCCGGTCACGGGGTCGGTGGTAAAGACCTTTTGATTGTCCGCAGTTCGGGTCACATAAAACGTATTCCCCCTATCGTCTTTTGTAGACGTGGTCCGTCCGATCACGTCCAATTGAGCCTGGAGCACGGATCGGCCCGCAGGGTCCGAGATCTGAGATATCCGGTGGTCCGCATCATAGGTGTAGCGAACAGTCTGGCCCGTATGTTCATTCAAAACGCTCGCGAGATTCCCTTGGGCGTCATACCCATAAACGATCCCAAAACCAAGCGGCCCATCCGCGCGCGAGATTCGCCCGGAGGCGTCATAGGCAAGCTGGATCTTCCGTCCCAGAAAATCCGTAATGTCGGACAGCTTCCCGTTCGAGTAATGATAGTTCAACACATGGGCTTTGGAGTCGATCCTTTGTGTCAAATTTCCGTTCGTATCAAATTGGAGAATAGAACCATCCGCTTTCGTCAGCGTGTACGTCCGGTCCGGATTCACCCGAAGCGTACTTCCGTCCGATTCTTTAACAGACACATAATAAGGCACACCCGTTGGATCCACGCCGGCAACACCGGACTTCGTCGCCTTAAGCGTCGACTGAAACACGATCTCCTCGCCCGTCGCACGATCCACAAATGTTGCCGTTCCTTCCCTGAGACCGTTCACCGTGAACCCGCTAGGGTAAGTCGAGTTAACATAAGCGGGACGGTTAAACCTCAAAGCAAATGGAACCGATTGCCAGGCATAACCGAAATTCGTCTTACGAACGTCAAGAGAATCATAGAACCGGCCCAAACTCAATTGAAAGTCCCCCGGAGTCGGAATCGTCAGATCTTCCTGGGAAAATTCAATATTCGCATCCTGCTGGGCGGGATTTGCGGAAAAAGCGATATTCTTATACGTCGTGCCACCTTCCGTCACATTCCAACTCGTGATGACGTCATTTGTTTTCGCCTGAAGGACCGTGCTTTCAAACGCCCCGATCTGCCCTCCCGCATCAGCGGAATATCCATTTTGAAGTCTCAGAGCAACTCCTCCCTTCACGCTCAACGTGACTCCGTTCCCTGACTTGGTCGCCAGTAGAACCGGCGTTGAGGTATCGGTCGTGATATCAGGGAGCTCGTAAGACTCCAGCCATGACAGATCGATCGGGATGTTGTTATCCCTGATAAAACGGGCGAGCGCGACAGCTTTGGCGACTTGCCTCATTTTCTCCAGGATCGGGAACTGCGCGGCGAATTCGTCAAAATGGTCCGTCATGAACTTCGCGTAATCTTCGACGATCGGATCGGGGACTACGGTTCCATTGACCGTGGATTCCGTCAATACCTGCATGGTCGCTTCCTTGAACTGGAAGGATTTTCCGTCGTCGGCACGGACCAATTGCATGGATTTCGGCGTAAAATAAATTTTCCCGCCAACCATTCCAACCCCACGGACCGCAATCCAGCGGTCAAGCATGCTTTGGTAACCGGGGATATTGACCGCGATCGGTACGCCCGTCACGTTATCTTTTTCAATGAATAATTTTTTGAACACGATGTCGGCATCGATCAAAGTCTGGCCGAGCGGCGTATCCTCCGTTCCGGCAAAAAGATAGATCGCTTGACGCTCTTTTCCCGATCCGTCCGTAAAAACTTCCTCGATCGTGACCCCGGGATCTTGAATGCTTCCAAAAACCGCGCGAAGGGCAACCACCAGATCATCCAGCTTGACGTCTGAAACCGTACCGCTTTTTTGGGTCCCGGTCAGGACCATCTGCCCTGAGACCGGGTCAAACACAACGCCCGTGATCGAACCGACGCCTTCCCCCATCAGCTCTGCGGTTTTATTCAGAAGGATTCCGCCCCGCGAGGATGATCCGAGAAGCTGATGAGAATAGTTATAGTAAGAATAATCAGAAGCCCGAAGAGGACTTGCTGTATAGGTTGAGGGGGGCTTAAGTGTAGATAACCAATTGCTGCTATATTGATATCCCGTATTATTTATCCAATTGCTTACTTGTCTTTCAGCGTAACTAATGCTCGTATCGTACTTTTGCGCATAGGAATTTGTTAGATTAGATGGAAACACAGCCCAGCCAACAGATTCCATGTGTCCAGGATTATTGTAAGCTGAATCAAACAACTCCGCAGACCGTTCCGCGGCCGCAGACCTGCTCGACAATCCTAATGGATCTACAAAATTGACCGGATTATTTTCTGCATACGGATAAGGGTTAAAACTTTGAGTGGACTGAGTTTTCCCGATCACAGGGTCCTTAGAAATAAATCGTCCAACGGTGGGGTCGTAATAACGGTTTCGCAAAAAATAAAGTCCCGTTTCGCGGTCATATTCTTCACCGGCAAACAGAAAATTCGTCGGGAGCGCTTCTGAGGCCCGCACCCCGCCAAAGGCGTCAATGCGGTAAATGGCCGCAAGCCCCTGGTTTATATTCGTTAGTTCTGTCGTGTTCCCAAGACCGTCGGACAGATAAAACCCTCTTCCCTTATTAACATCGTTGATCTGGATCCTGTCGTTCCCATACGTGTAGGTCCTCGTCACACCGCCCGTTTGCGCATCGATCTCCTGAAGAACCTGCGAGACGGACCGGTTGACGTCGGTCACATAATCTGTACGAACACCGTCCACGATCTTAGCGACACGGTTGCCGTCAGCGTCATACAGGAACTGAATAATGTGAGCGCTGTCCTCGTACTGGATCAGCCGGTTAAGCGTGTCATATTTATACGTCTTGGCATATTGCCCCGGTTTCGAGCGAAGGACCAAATTCCCCCTAACGTCATAATAATAAACTTCGTCGTTCGCAGAAGGCGTCGGCGAGAGTCCGATCCGCATAAGCTGATCATTGCTCCCGTAAGTGTAATAATAGGTATTTGAAATCACCCCCTGCGTCTCCGTCATCGTCAAACGATTCCCGGCATTGTCATAGGTAAAAGAATTAACAAGCGGGTTTGCGCTCGAGGTGGAAGCATAAGAAACCCCGCTTAGCCGGTTTAGGGAGTCATATGTATAGGTATTGGTTTCTGTAAATGACGGGCTTGCAATAACCATCTTGGTCCGATTTCCGTTTGCATCGAGCTCATAGTGCTCCGAGGAGATCAGCACGCCCCCGCTTTGTTTATTAACAATATCCGTCAATCTTCCCGCGGCATCATAGGCATAAGTCGTCCGAACACCGTTTGGCAGGACCTCCAAAGTGATGTCACCCGCCAAATTGTAAGCGTAAGATGTTCTGCCATAGGAATCGATGACGCCAATCAAACGGTCATCGCCGTCGTATTCATACGTAACACGTGATGAATCGGGATAAATAATGGCCGTCACATTGCCCACCAGATCATATTCATAAGCAAGCGCCCTTCCCTCCGGACTGGTCACCTTCGTAATCCGACCCAGCCAGTCATATTCGTATCCAGTGCGCCCCCGCGAATCGACCGTCGCCGTACGGTTACCGTTCGCATCGTATTCGTAATTGACCACGGTTTCATCCGGATAAACAACGGAGGTCACCTGATTCCGGAGATCATAAAGAAATTTGGTCGTGCGTCCGTACTCATCCACCTGCCTCGTCACGTTTCCATTGGCGTCGTAATCATAATAAGTAGCCTGTTCCTGATTCGTTACATAATTCACCTGAAATATTTTTTTATAAACAGTGCTGTCGGCGCCCGTAGCCGCAACGATGAGAGAGTTAGTCCCAGGCGTTAGTTGATACGAATTTGAACCAGCAATACCCCTAAAAGTGAAGGTTAAAAGATAACTGGAGCTTGCCGAAGAGGGGCTGGAGGTCATTAAAAAATCCGTCGCTGCGGTTTGCGATTCATAAACAATGAGAGCTGAAGCCGGAGCCGACCAGTTCCCCGCTCCGTCTTTGAATCTCACATAA
>CAYMER010000043.1:0-18032 GCA_964389345.1 uncultured bacterium
TTGTCGGCGTCCCGCGCCGTCTTAAAAGGATTTCTGAACTGCTCGAACTGCGTGAAATCTACACGCCAAACTACGATTTGTCAAGAAATCAAAAGTGGACAGGCAATCAAATAATGCCTGTCCACTTCTAAGAATGAGAAGGCCCTCTCTATAAGCCGAGTTCTGTTCTCACCGTTTTACCGGCGGGAGATGACCATCTATCTAGGGCCTGCATTACTGCAGGCCTCGGTCGGCTGACCCGATGAGGTTCCCGCCTTGCGGCGATCTAGGAACGGGCAGTTCCCGCTTTCGCTCCTCATCCTGTTTAGCCTTTCTTCACGTAGAGATTGCCGCGTTTCACCCCCTGCCATTTTCATGGCAGGGACTCGTCTCTGTGGCTCTCCCGCCTCACTGCTCGGCGGGTCCATCCCAGCCAGAGGCTGGGCGGATATCCGCCCCACACCCAGCGAACTGGGTGTGGGGGGTGGGCGTTACCCACTACGATGCCCTATGAAGCTCGGACTTTCCTCCCACAGCGGTTGGACGGGACGTTTCCCGTCTCTCGTCATCTGTGCGCGGTCATCCAAGAAGACCTTCTCAAAATCTACCTTCCAATCAAAGAACAAAAAAATGCGTTAGGGCTTTGCATCCTGGTTCAAAGCTTCCAACTGTTCCTTCGCAAACGCCGCCCAACTCGTCCCTTGGAATTTCTCCGCGACCCGCTCAAAACTTTGCCGAGCCTTGACCGTGTCCCCAGAAGCGGCATAACTTTTCGCGATAAAATACTCCGCAATCGCGGCCATATTCCCCTCTGGATTGACGGCCAGGTATTCTTGATACTTTTCGATCGCCTTGGGATAATTCGCCTTCTTATAAAAAGCCTCGGCTTCCGAATAAGGGCCAAAAGAACTTTTCGAAGGACCGGACGCGCATGAAGCCAACAGCAAAGACGACAACGCTAATACTGCAAAAAGCTGATTTCTTTTCATCGAAGGTCCCTTTATTATTCTAAGCGCATGGCTACGCACACATGAGTCTACGTTTCACCTCAAAGAAGTGTCAAGAAGGAATTGGGCCCACCTGGACTCGAACCAGGAACCAAAGGATTATGAGTCCTCTGCTCTAACCGATTGAGCTATGGGCCCGAAATTCTTAACTAGCTTTAGATGAAGAAGTTACAACCACCCCATCATGAGCCTTTCCTTCGGAATCTTCAGCTTGTGCCCGTTTTGTGTCGATTTTTAAACTTTTAAACCAAAAAAACCAACTAGGTGATCCTACTCTGTCAACAATCCCTCAGCGATTTTTCAGCTATCGTAGGATTTGGAACAAGTCAAAAATCGTTAACTTGTTTTCTGGAAACGACTTACGACACTCTCTCAGCTTGGGGGTTCCACTTTCTTTTGGAACTACGTATTAAAACATCACATGGAAATATTAGTAACTAGCATGGACGCCTTCACGATGGACGAATCTTTCTGTTTCATTCCAAGACGAAGTTTTACAGCCCTAAGAAGTTGGACCGAGCTGTTCAGCTTGTGCAGAAAAGCTACAATCTGTTCCATCTGACCTTCGATTATCACTTCCGCGGCATATTCCCTATAAAAATCGATTTGCTTTGAAGTTTGCGGTTTTATGTCGACAAGATTGACGCCGGCCGTGCGCGCCAAGCTTTCGATCTCCGCAAGCATATTTGAGACATTCTCCTCATCGGAAGCTGAACTCTTTTTGACAAAGTTTTTCCGCTTTTTATACTCGCTCTCGATAAACTCCTTGTTGTTGATATTACGCAGATCATGACTCAATTTTTTCTCACTTAATGCTATTTCCTGATCCATGCGCCGGAGCTTTGCTCCTATAGGCCTTATAACAAGTCTGTCGACAAATACAGCCATGATGATGACGCCGGCCACAACCAGCCACGTCCTTTCTTTTTTCGATAATTTAGAGAAAAAACCAATAGCGATCATCTTCGTTTCCCGTCATTTTTGATAGGTACAGTTTATTTCAAATTCTGAAAATTTCGCATCCTTGTCATTCTTGACCCTCGTGTAAGAGGTCTTCACATTCTCGAACATACCCGATTCCTCAAGCATTTTAACGTATTTGAAAACATCCGACATCGAAAACCCATGCCCTCTCAGAACCACCATTTGCTTTTCGTCTATGTCGATATCCGTAAGAGATATCTCTTTAGGCGTAATTCTGTATATTTCATTGATGCACTCCAGAGAGGACCCGCGAGAATCTAGCCGCTGCTCTACCCTATCGATCACGGCACGCATCTTATCAATGCCTTCAGCCTCCTCGGCTATCTTTGATATCGTTTTTTTTAATTTCGTCAAATAAGCATTCTTAGTGTGAACATTTGTCAGGCAGAGAAATGAGACTGCGGTCACAATGGCGACGACCAATATCCCCATAACGGTAAGCTGCTTCGTCTTGTGCTCCATCACATTCTGGACCTTTTGCTCATTGGGGGTAAGATCCATATACGGTTCTTTGTCATCCAGGGTTACACCCAGAAGCTGCGTCATCGAAACAAGCTTTGGATTCTCATCCCCCGAGCTTTCAACAATGCTTTGTGAATGAAAATCCTTTAGCGAGTCCGCATTCTCGACTCGAATCTCCAGAGCCCCGCTTAGTGCCACATCGAGCCCTTGGATGTTCGGACCTGAACCGCTCAAACAGGCTTTTACTATTTCCATATTCTTCTCCGCCCCCTGACACCGCTCTAGAGACCGCTTAATCTCTTCTAAGAACTTCTCGCGCCAGCCCGCCGTTTCCTGCACAAGATGATTCGCGCCGATTAATATATTTCTGGTAAAGACCATTTTCTCATTACGTATCACTATAAAATCCGAGTAGTTGGAATCAACATCTACCAAAATGACGGCCTGAGAGCTCTTCAATTTCATATTCGCCAAATAAGCCCCTCGAAACCAGTGATAAACCCCCTCGCTACTTATCACGACCCTCTTTACGATCAAACCTGCTTTCACCAGCGCTTCCATACGCTCACTCACAATGTTCCTGGCGACTATGGCTAGCATCACCTTGGTGTATCCGGATGAACCGGTTTCTATAATCTTGTGTGCAAAAACTATCTCTTCTTTCGCATAAGGTGTCTGTTTACCAACCTGCAGATCGATCATATCGCTTATTTCCTTAGGATCGGTTGCGGGCAGCTCCAACATGCGCACGGTAACCAGATGGCGCGGGATACAGGCCACCACATGCTGTTTGTTAAGTTTGAGAAGTCGGAAACTATCCGCGATCGCTGTTGCAATGCTATCTTTGATCTGGGCAAGCTTCAGGAGTTTAGCATGATAGACAGCCTTACCATTCTTTGCGCAATCTTTCTGCACGATCTTTAGCCAATCGCTCCCTATCTCCACCCCCACAATGCTCGGATTGAAATTGATTTTCTGAAAATTTACACTTTCAAGAAAACCGGGCATTTTCAAATTTTCCGTAAAACGCTTCTCGCTCATTATTCTTCTCTCCAGGACTTCATTATTTTTTCATTTCGATCATACACAAATACTATCCTCTCCGTCTTTCCTCCACGATAGGAACCTACGACATTGCCTTTGAAATTGTTACTTTTCACGCTAAGCAACGGCAGGACGCGCTGCATCTGAGCGATCTCGCCACCCGAAAGAGACTCGGTCTTGTTCAATAAATCTGTGATCAGCGAAGCATCCGTGAAAACACCCTCCGGAATCTCATCGTCCTTCTTCGAGCTTGATACGGCACGAAACTTGATAACCTTCTCGGCCAACGCCGCATCCATGCCAAGACTCACCAGTACCGGGATACTGGCCGTATTAACATTAACCGCGCCTTCGCCGTATACTGTAATACAATCTTTGATCTTATCAAACATCTCTGGCGTCACTCCTCCCACCAACAGGAGCTCTTCCCTAACTTCGAAATCACCGTTTTTACAGTCATAGGGCTGTTCCAACGCCTGGTAGTAGTCGTTCTCCTTGCCGTTTTTCTGCTCTACGTCATCCTCATCACGCCAATCGATGATCGAATCCGCAATAGCGTCCGCCTCTTCGGATTCTACCTGGGCGACTTTTTCAAATAAGCTTTTTAGAACCTGTTGTGACGCCTTATTAATATTGATCTTCCCCTCCTCATCCGTAAGACCGTATTCAGGCTTGTCGCTGGACAGCGGCGCATCTTTAAGAACGCTGAAGGTGCCGCCTTGGATAGCCCCATTATTAAAAGCCGCATCATTACGGCTCCATGAGTCGAACAAGCTATCGTAGAGATCTGTATCGTCATTTTCGACCTCAAAGATCGCCCTCTCGACTCCTGCATTCGCGAAATAGTGCATTTGGGTCCTGTTCATTAATTTGCCTGAAAGTTCTGCGTACGGCATCACATAAGCTTGGACGGCCACCGCAAGCATCGCAAGGAAGAAAAGACTCCACAGGACTATGATGAGAACGCTCCCTCTACGGTTCACTGTCAGCCTCTTTGGAATCATTTTTCTCTGCCTTGGCCCTTCTCTTCGCCAAGTTCAGCGATACAGCCGTTTTTATAAATACCGTCCGGTTCAGCGTGAGAGTCTTGTCACCATCCGTATAACTGATTTTGATCTTAACCCCAAGAGGAAGATCCTCGGGCCTGTCCTCTAAGGCAATAACACCTTTCGCAACCTTACCTTCCTTTTCCTGTTCTTCTCTTGCTTCGGATTTATCCCATACACTGCCCCAACTGTAAGTTTCCGCTTCCGGATCATAAGAGAAATATTGGAGATCGATATCCTCGATGGGGACTAACGCCGTGGTATCACCATGCTCAGAGCTTTCTTTTTTTACAGCTTGAGCATAGGTTTTTTCTTGCCTGGAAAGAGCCCTCGCATTACTGCCGTCATCACGAAAGTAGGAAACCGAACCCAGGGATCCTCCGGCCGGGCCTTTAGAAGAAGACGTTTTTAGGATCGCAGGAAAAGCCATTCTTTTGGCATCCCCGATAAAGTCTATTCCCTTATACGAGAATGTATTTCTAAAATCTCTTTCTATTGTCTCCATGGCCAGGAGAACATCGGCTTTGGCCGCAGTATAACTTTCCATCCTGTGGAATATCTTCAGTCCGCCCGCAAAGGTCGTGACGATCGTTAAACCTACGATCCCAAGCATCACCGCCACCATCATCATCTCGAGGAGCGTAAAGCCCTTAATCTTATGCGTCCTTAGCACTCTCTGTCCCCACATAGGTTTCCAACCTGGCTTCCCGGAGCGGGCTCCGCCCGGAGTTCACGACGGTAAGCTTCAGCCTATTTAAAAAAAAGTCGGGTTCTTTTTTTGCGTCTGGTTTTTTTTCTTTATTCGTGAGGATCTGTTTATCTTTTTTTGTTGGAAGGTCCATCCTCTGCACATCTTCACTCCAAAGCCACCGGTCAGAACGTTTCATGTCGAGAGGCGCCTCACCGTTTGATGAAAATTCACCGTTCGACACGCCCGGCACAATGTCTCCTTCGGTCAGGGCTTTCTCCTCGATCTGCCCCATGGCTGTTTTTAATAAAAAAACAGCATCCATATCATACTGGGCTTTCTCCATGGCGGTGGTCGATGTGGCATAAACGCGGAGTACGCCCACCAGCCCTATCGCTAAAATACTAACAGCCAGGAGTACTTCGATGAGGGTAAACCCTGAAATCTGATCTTCATTTCCAATTCTTGATATCATCTTCGGTTTCTTCTGAGCCATCACTGCCTGCGGAGTATAGATCGTAGGTCGTTTTGTTGGAATTTCCGGGACATTTATATTTATACGGACTGCCCCACGGATCTTCGGGGATACTTTCCAGATAGGGACCTCCCCAATTGGTGGCAACGGGCGCGGAAGAGGGAGCCGACTCTAAAGCGGCAAGACCCTGCTCGGTCGTTGGGTATCTTCCGTTATCAAGATAATACAGTTTCAACGCCATCGATATATTTGAACTGACGTCTGCTTTCGCGATGGCTCTTTTGGCTTGATCGGTCCGTCCAACTAAGCGTGGCGCGACCATCGCTGCCAGCCCCGCGATGATGATAACAACAATCATAAGCTCAATAAGAGTAAACCCCTGTTTGTTTGCGGGTATTCGAATGTGCGAGTATGCGGGTTTCCCCCGCTCACCCGTTAACCCGTTCACACGCTCACTCTGCACCCTGTACCCTGCTTTTTTCATATCAGGCTCCCCCGTAATGTTGTGACCATTTTTTTTCTAATTCTTCTGTATTTTTCATTGAATCGGTATAAACAAAGGACAAAGCAGCGTCGATGCTTTTTCCGTCACGCAATTGCCGGCAAAACAAGACGAACATCGACGAGCCATACTTCTCAATTAGATATCCAACCAAGGAAACCGCCTGCGCGTAAAGCTTGGCGGAAAGCACGGGATCATTTTCGCTGCCAGGACCCATTTGCGTCAATTGCCTCAGAGGGATATATTCCTTCTTCGCGATCAAACCTTTTACCACCTCGAGGGCCCACTTCCGCTTCTGGACCTCCTCCCATTGGGCAACCCCTTCATCGAGCCACAGGGGCACCTCTCCTTTAAATCCGACAAAATCCCTGAAAATGAGATGACAAAGCTCGTGAGGCAGCAACGCATCCAGAAAACCCTGCCCCCATTTATAGCTTACGATCTCTCTCTTTTCGTAGAACGCCGTCCCATGAATCCATGCTTTTTTCCCCGTAGCAGCTAAAAACTCTCCCTGGTTCCGGTAGATATAAATCTTCGCCCTGTTCTCCCACTGCCAGAAATTGTCATACCTTGAATAACCCAGGTCGGAGGCTATCCTTTGATAGTATTGCTCGGCTCGAGTCAGAACTTCCTGCGCAAATACGGCATCCTCAAGATAAAAAACCTTAAAGTGCTCGTCCTTGAGCTCCTTCCAGTCCTCCGCATGTGCAACGGTGCATAGAAGAAGAAAGCATACAGCTATCTTCAGAGTGCAGGACACAGCTCTCAGGGTACAGCGTTCAGGATTCAGCTTGCAAGATACAGCGTTCAGGGTTCGGGGCTCAGCATTCCCTGTTCCCTGATCCCTGCCCCCTGGCATCTGCCGTCTGTACCCTGTCCCCTGCCCCCCAACAACTGAGATCACTGCCCCATTCCGCCCATATTGAGTATGGGAAGAAGCATCGCAAAAACGATAAACCCGACAATCCCGCCCACCGTGAGAATTAAAAGAGGCTCTACCATCGACACCATGATCTTAATCGTCTGATCCACTTCTTTTTCATACGAAGAAGCTATCTGGTCAAGCGACTCTTCTAGCTTACCGCTTTCCTCGCCCACCGCGATCATGCTTAACAGGAACTCCGGGAATATTCCCGAGCGATTAAAGCTTTCCGACAGAGTGCTTCCTCTGTTAATAATAGCCTCAGAGGCTTCCACGAGTCGTGCTCTCAATACCAGGTTATCGAGAGTATTCGTCGCAAGGGGTAAACTGTCATGGACCGGTATTCCGTTTTTGAGCAACAGCCCCAACGACCTGGAAAACCTCGCGATCTCTGAGGTCGTTACGAATTTGTTCAAAAAAGGAACCTGCAGTGTCAATCGGTCAAGCGCGAGTTTATTTGTACTTCCGGATTTCCTTGCGATCATCGCGATCAGGAAAACAAGGCCTATAATGAATACATACCAATAGCGGGACATAAATCCGCTCGTTGCGATGAGTAGCTTCGTCGGCAGCGGCAATTCCTGTTTCATGCCAGAGAATAGCTTTGTCAATTTTGGCAAAAAGAAAGTAAACATCAGAAAAATGGTGCCCACCCCGGTCACGACCACCATCATCGGATAGGCTAAGGCCGACTGTATCTTACGTTTCATTTCCTGCTCTTTTTCACGATGCTCCGCCAGCTTATGAAGAACCTCAACGAGAGAGCCACTCTTTTCTCCGGTACGTATCATGCTCATAGTAAGATTATTGAAAATACCCGGATATTGGCCCATCGCCTCAGACAGCAATTCTCCCCGTCGGATCCTATTTTCCAGGTCCTCAACGATGGTCTTCAGCATTTTATTCTTGGTCTGCTTCGCTATCAGCGCTAAAGCGCGCAGAAGAGGGATGCTCGATTTCATGAGACTCGCCAATTGCCATAAAAAAGTACCCAGATCATGCGAACCCACTCTCGACGCAAAACGAGGTTCTTTTTTTTCCGCAAAAACCTTTCTCGCGCTTTCACCCGGGGCCGGTACCGGCGTCATCTCAATAACCTTGATCGGGAAATAGCCCATCGCTTCCAACATCGCGACGGCCTTGTCCCGGGAATCGGCCACCACCGTGTCCTTGACTATTTCTGAGGGACCTTTTTTTGCGGTATAGTGGTAGAGAGGCATTTTTTTATCCTTCCAACTGAGTCACTCTCAGGACCTCTTCGGGAGTGGTCACGCCCGCCAGCACCTTATCCCACCCGTCCTGTTTTAATGTATGCATGCCAAGCTTCACGGCTTTTTCTTTGATAACATGAGAAGGCGCCTTTGTTAAGATGAGACTCTTGATCGCTTCGTTGATTAATAGAATTTCATAGATGGCCGCCCGGCCCTTGTAACCGGTATTGTTGCAAGCTTTGCACCCTTTACCGCGATAGACAATAGCGTCTTGATCCGCATGAAATCCCTCGGCTTTTAGCTGGTCCTCTTTAAATCCAAGCTCAGAAAGCGTTACCTGTTCCTTGCAATCTTTGCATATGACTCTGACGAGCCTTTGAGCGAGAAACGCTATCACGGAAGATGCTATCAGGTACGGTTCTATCCCTATATCGACCAAGCGAGTCACGCCACTCGCCGCGTCGTTGGTATGAAGTGTGGAGAACACCAAATGGCCTGTAAGCGCGGTCTGGATCGTAACCTCCGCCGTTTCCCGGTCCCGGACTTCTCCTACCATCATCACGTCGGGGTCATGCCTCAGCATGCTTCGGAGCATCTGCGCAAACGTAAGATCGATGTTTGTATTGATCTGCGTCTGCGAGATGCCTCTCAACTAGTACTCGATCGGGTCTTCGATGGTGATGATCTTTTTTTCGCGTGAGTTCAACTTGCTTAGGCAAGCGTACAAGGTCGTGGTTTTACCGCTCCCCGTCGGACCGGTGACAAAAATGATGCCGTACACTTTTTTAAGTAAATTCTCAATGATGTCCCGATCGTTCTTGGAAACCCCCAGGTCCGCAATATCAAACAGCATCGTCGTGGGCAAAACCCTGATAACAATATTTTCGCCATAAAGCGTCGGAATGATGGAGATGCGCAGTTCATACTCGTTGGCCCCTATCTTGACCTTGGCGCGGCCGTCCTGAGGCATTCGGCGCTCGACAATATCCAGACCCGACATCACCTTGATCCTTGAAACAATGGCCAAATGGAGAAATTTGATCTTCTCACTGACCGAGGCGTCATACAAAATACCGTCGATCCGGTATCGCAGGACCAGCTCGCCTCGGAAATGCTCAATATGAATATCCGTGGCCCTTTCCGTGATCGCCTCCTGCAAGATCTGATTGACCAGCTTGATGACCGAAGCGGACTCCGCGAGCTTTTCGAGGTCTTCTACTTTTTCATCGGAAGAAGGCGCCACTTCTCCGGCAGGACGCACGTCGTCGGAGAGTATGCGATCGATGGTTTCCGCACCCACCCCATAATATTTTTTTATCGCCGCCTCGATATCGGAAGAGGCCGCCAGGACTTTTCCCACTTTAAATCCGAGATGCGTTTCAAGATCGTCAATGGGCAACATATCAAAAGGATCCGCCAGGGCCACCGTAAGAAGATCGCCCTCGAGGCTTACCGGCATGATCCGGTAGTGCCAAACAAATTTTCCGGGCACGGCCTTCAAAACTTGGTCATCGATCACGTGCGTCATCAACTCCACAAAAGGAATGCCCTGCTGTTTCGCGAGAGCCCGGAGCATGTTCTTCTCCGTCACAAAACCGAGCCTAACGAGGATCTCCCCCAGCATCTCTTTCGTTTTTTGCTGTTCAGAAAGAGCGCTATTAAGCTCATCCACTGTGATCAACTTTTCCTCGACCAAAACCTTTCCCAACCTTACGGACATACAAACTCCTACTCTTTTAACGCATCCGCCACTTTGCCTATGGAATAAAACTTATGATCCGGAATAGCATCCAGACTGCCGCTTATTATTTTTTCGCATCCCTCGAGCGTATCCCTGAGCGGAACATATTCGCCTTTTCTCCCCGTATAAGCTTCGGCCACAAAAAAGGGTTGCGTCAGGAAATTTTCGAGTTTTTTAGCCCGTTCGTAGAGCGTCCGGCTCTCCTTCGAAAGCTCTTCGATGCCCACCACCGGCACGATCTTCTTCAACTCCTTGTATTTCGTGAAGATCTTCATGATCTCCTGCGTAATCATGAAGTGCTCCCGCCCGACGATCGCAGGTTCCAGATTACTGCAGGAGGAGAGAAGCGGGTCGATCGCGGGATGAAGTTTCAACTGACTCCGTTCGCGCGAAAGAACAATGATCGAATTCAGATAGCTGAAGATCGTCACCACCGCCGGGTCCGTCAGATCGTCCGCAGGAACATACACCGTTTCGATCGCGGTGATCGAGCCGCCTTCTTTGGAACGTATTCTCTCCTGAAACGAGCTCACCTCGGAGGCAAGCGTCGGCTGATATCCGGTCTCGGAGGGAACTCGGCCAAGAAGCGTGGACATTTCAGCCCCCGCCTGCACAAACCTGTAGACATTATCGATAAAAAAGAGCACTTCATTATTCTGATCCTGCAAATACTCCGCAAGAGTAATGCCCGTAAACGCGATGCCGAATTTTGCGCCCGGCGGCTCATTCATCTGGCCGAAAGCGAACATGATCTTGTCCAGCATTTTCTGCTTTTCAAACTCCAGATAAAGCTCGTTCCCTTCACGGATACGTTCTCCGGCGCCCGTAAACACGCAAACGCCTTCATGTTTGGCGATAACATTGTGGATGAGCTCCAGCATCAACACCGTCTTTCCCAGACCGGCGCCTCCGATAACGCCCGTCTTCGAGCCTTTGATCATGGGAAACAGAAGGTCGATAATCTTGATGCCGGTTTCCAAGATCTGCGGCTCCTGGGCAATGAGCCGGTCCGGATTCATATAGGCCCGGGAGATGTCCTTCTCGATACTGGCGGTCAATTTCGATTCGATCTTGCCTTTGTTATCGATAGGCTCTCCCGTCACATTGATGATGCGACCAAAGAGGCTTTCTCCCACGGGGATCTTTAAGGGCCCCCCGGTGGCCTCGGCTTCAGAGTTACGCTTGAGATTAAGCGTCGGGCCAAAAGACAGGCACCTGACGATATTATTCTGAAGATGCTCGGCCACGACAAGAACGATCACCCTGCCGTCAAAGGTCTTGACCTTGACCGTCTCATTGATCGCGGGCAGATCCTCCAGGGTTTTGAACTTTACGTCCACGATCGGACCCTGCGCCGCCACGACCACTCCCTTTACCTTAGCCTCTGTCATCAGCTTTTCCTCTGTCCTATCTTGTTTACGGGTTTACGAGTGTGCGGGTGTGCGAGTGAGCGAGTTCGCGGGTTAAACCCGTACACCCGGTTACTCGCTAACCCGTTCACCCGTTTACCCGCTCACCCGCCAACCCGTTTACCCGTTAACCGATAGCTTTTCCACATCGCCTGCTTTGTGTTTGATGATGATCTGAGACGAGAATAGCTCCCGGGTGTTTTTATCGATCAGTTCATGAAAAGCGTGTGAATATTGCCTTTGCAGCAGTTTTCTTTTGTCCACAAGCTCCTGGCCGCTTCTTTCAAGATGAACGGCCCGGGCGGCGAACTCTGAGAGTTTGCTATCCTCCAAAAGCTCCGTCAGCTTATGCTCGATAAATGCTTCGGCGAGATATTCAATGATGTCCTCTTCCGGCGATTCTATGATCGGATCTGGATCTATTTCGTCTTTACTCTCATGCAAAAAGAACGCTGTGAGCGGAAAAAGCTCCACCTCTTCAACTTTTTGGAGCAGAAAAGAAACCGGATTTGGATAAAAAATACTGACTTTACCAAAACGTTCTTCCCGGATGCCTTTCGTGATCTGTTCCTTAAGTTCCTTGGCGAGCACGCCACGACCTTCCGCATCCGCGGCACCCTTAAAAGCCGTAAATTTCTTCCCGGTATCTCTCAAATACATTTCGCCCGAATCTCCGACGACGAAAAACTCAGCATCTCCGGATCCCGCCCGCGAGATCGCGGAATCTACAACCTGAAAATTAAGATCCCCCATCAAACCCTCATTGGAAGTGATCATAACCAGAGCCGGCTTTTCGATCCTCGGTTTGATGAACCTGTGGGGTGTTTTGTCCAAATCCAGCATCCTGAAAAAACCGCTCAAAAGTTCGGAAAGCCTGAGAAATCTTTCCCTTTTCTTCAGCAAAGAACGATACTGAAAAACAGCGACGTTCTTCATGATCTCAAGAAGGTCCATAAGCTCGGAGTTGAACCTCAGATCTTCTTTTAATTCCTGCGAACCCGGCATCTACGCCCCTTCATTCCATTGATCATGACAAAAAGCCATAAAACACTTCTTAAGCTCTTTATTTTCTTCGTCCGTAAGCTCAACGCCCATCTCCATATTTTTTATTGCTGCCGGCATAGCGCTTCCGACAAATGAAAAGATCTTCTTTTTAAATTGCTCGAGCTGCTCGTTCGTTAACTTATCAAGGAATTTTTCTTTGAAAGCATAGTACAGAATATACTGCTCCGAGATGGACGAGGGACTGCTCCTGTCCTGGATAAAAAGCTTTTCGAGCTTCTCCCCGTGACGCAGGCGGGCGCTTATTTCCTCGGAAATACCGGAACGCAACCTCGTGGTTTTTAAAAGTTCCCGGTACTGAATATATTTTAATTCAAGCTCCTTGGTCAGCTCCCGGAGACTCCTCGGCTGGATCTTGGTTCCGATACGCGAAACAGAAAGCCCCAGATCCACAGCCGGCTTGAATCCCTCTCCCATGAGAGTGGCATTAAGATAGATCTGCCCGTCGCTCATCGAGATAAGATTCGTGGGAATGAATCCGGAAATGTCCCCCTGCAAAGTATTGGCGATCGAAAGCAAGGTCATGGAACCCCCGCCATGTTTCGCGGACAAATGCGCACCGCGCTCCATAAGTTGAGCGTGTAAATAAAAAATATCACCTGGATAAGCTTCCCGACCGGGAGGCCGCTCCAGAAGCAGGGACAACTCGCGATAGGCCCAGGCATGTTTGGTGAGATCGTCGAAAACAAGCAACACATCCCTGCCTTCATGCATAAAGTACTCGCCCAGGGCTGAAGCCGTGTACGGAGCGAGGTACTGCTCTCCGATGGGGGAAGAAGCTAGCGCCGCCACCACGATCGTATAATCGAGCGCGCCCTTTTCTTTTAAAAGACTGACCACATTTTCAAAAGCGGCGTAAGCGCTTCCGATACAGCAATAAATACAGATAACGTCCCGGCCTTTTTGATACAAGATCGTGTCAACGGCGATCGACGTCTTTCCCGTCATCCGGTCCCCGATGATGAGCTGCCTCTGCCCTTTGCCTATTGGGAGGATAGAATCGACGATCCGAATTCCCGTCACCATCATCTGGTTGACAGGTTCCCGGTCGAGAACCGCAGGGGCCTCTCGGAAAATGTCCGCGGACGCGTCCTCCTCGATCGCTCCTTTCCCGTCCAGATCCTCACAAAGCGAATTAATAATCCTGCCTAAAAAATTCTTTCCCACCGGAACTTTGAAGGATTCTTCCCTTAAAAACACTTCATTCCCGGCCTTGATCCCTTTGGACAATCCCAAAAGAAGTACCAAAACCTCACTTTGGTTAAAACCCATGACAAAGCCCTTCATGCCGGTGGTGAATGTCACCAGTTGCCCCAGCATGCAGTTCTGTAGGCCTTCCACTTTGACAATGGCCTGCTTGATCTCTTTAACACGCCCCACTTCGCTGATACTTACAGATTCAATGTCCATCGCCGGATCATCCTTATCTCGAGAAAAGTTGAAACAATACCAGCAGGGCGATCACCGAGATAGCTTCGGCAAAGACAAGCGAAATGATCATCGCCATCATGATCTTGGGCGCCGATGAAGGGTTTCTCCCCAGCGCGTGTATGGACGCATAACCGATCGCCGCAATGACCAGGGAAGGACCCAGGATCGTCGCGAAAAGCACAAGAAGAATTAAAATGTTACGCATAGATATGACCCTTGAAGTGTATAGGTGTACGGGTGTACGGGTGTACGGGTGGACGAGTATGCGGGTTTGCGGGTTGAACCCGTTCACTCGTTACCCGCTCACCTGCTCACTCGTTAATTCCCGTTCCGCCTGCCGCATCCGGTTCTCAAGACTTCCGTCAATGATGATCGAGCCGAGCTTGATTACGATGCCGACCGCGATCCCGGCATCCTTTTTCTCAACCAAAGCAACCTCATATCCCAAAACAAGACGAACGACCGATCCTATTTCAGATTTATCGGCGGCCGACAAAGGATACGCGGAGGCGATCTCTCCATGGTCCACGGGAGTCTTAAAGGTTGCTTTTTCCAAATGCTTGATCCTCTCGATGACATCCTTGACCAATTCTTTATGGGTCAGCACCTTAACGTCCTCGGAAAGAACCGCCGAAAAAATACGCGTAGCGAGTAACGGCGCTTTCCGCACCATCTCGACGGAAATTTCTTCACGCATTTTCTCTTTAGCGTTATACGCCGCCTTCATGATGTTTTCGGCATCTTCTTTAGCCTTATCCAGGATCTTCCGCCTCAGCTCTTTGGACTCGGTTTCCGACCGGGAACTCAGAGCGCGCGAGCTCTTCTCCGCCTCCTCCATCTTTTGATCAAAAGCGACCTGCGCCTGGTCGATCTTCTCTTGCAGTTCTTTCTGTTTGATCAGAGTCTCTTCCTTGAGCTTCTTCAGCCGGTGTATTTCCTTGGCCGACTCCGTATATAAAAATTTCCTCAAGATAAGAACGATCCCGAGAAATGTCACCACCTGCACAATGAATATCTGGATCAGCATTTCATCTCCCGTTAGAGTGTCAGAGTGTCATTTTTTAGTGTCAGAGTGTCAGAATAAAAAAAGCGTCATAGCGTCAAAGCCTCCGAGCGTCATAGCAATTCCTTTGACACTTTGACACTTTGACACTTTGACACTTCGACTCTTTGACACTTTGATACTTTCAAGCTTTTTTCTTCTATGACACTTACTTACTCGTCCACCACCGCAACAAGTTCACCCCCGGCCACCCGCATCGCGCCGCGTTTGACAGGGATCTTCGTATCCCCGTTCATAACAATGTCTCCCTGACGCAACAAACTCAGGATCGGCTTATGCAGTTCCAGGACCTCAAATTCCCCGGTCGCTCCGGGCAAAAAAACACTCCGGACCTCCCCTTCGAACAGTACTTTATTGGAAGTGATAACGGTAGCCTTAAACACTATTTTTCAGATTTTTTCCTGAGTTGTATGAACCATAATGCGAAAAAGAGAGCGGCCATCGTTCCGATGAAGCCGATGATCAAAAAAACGATCTTCCAGGTCGTTGCAATAGTCGGGGCCTTCCCCCTGAAAATGGATTGAGCGATCAGGTCAATCCCTTCATAGCCCCGTTTCCGTTGCGAGAGAGCGCCTCCGGCAGCCTCGTCGGGCCATTTCACCGTGACCCCCGCGCGTGCGCCCCGTTGACTGACAAGCCTCTCCAACTCCGCGATCTCTTGCTTGGCCGCCCCGAGCAGTTTTATGTTATCCCGGTAATAAGCGATATGCTGCATGGCGGAAACCTTGGCATCCTGCGTCTTCACGATCAGATCCATATTGGCATTGATCTTGTCGGAGGAACGCTTGGCCCGGTCATAATGCTCCCTCCCCTCGAGCAGGACCATGATATTGTGAGTATGAGATATCAACGCTTCAATTTCGACCTTGGCGATCCTCCACATATCCTGGATCTTGACGATAAACTCCTTGGTCTCTCCCGGGGCGAGTTCTACGGTATCCTTATAAAGACAAAAGGTTTCTTTGCCAAAATCATAAACCATATCGAGACCGCTCCGGTCGATGATAAATCGCGGACTGACCTCCGCGGGGAGAAAAAATTTCACGGGCGCGTCCATCTTGGTGGTCTGCGAAGGATTGGTGACCTTCACCGTCAGATCGATAACATTTGCGGCCGCCCGGCGGCTGCCGTCCTCCGCAGAAGCGATGGGGACGGCAAGCGTCGTGGGGACCTGAACCCTTTCCTCCACAATACCCCCGGTGTCGAGCACCAGATTTTCAAGCATTCCCATATTTTCCTTCACCTCGTTCAGGGCCACAACATCCTCATAATACTGGTTAATCCGGTCTTTAATGGCCATCGCCCCTTCACTTTCCTTCTTGATCATGTCATCCAAACGGGTAGTGACATTCGCGGAGATCGCGTTGCCCGCATCAAAATGTTTTGTGTCCTTTAGTTTTTGCATCATCATTACCGCGTGTTCTTTTAAACGGACCAGATCTTTTTGAGGAATCGCCCAGACATCGCGAATCGTGACCTCCAGCACCTTTCGCTCGGAAGGCGAAAGCTCCAGATTGCCCGTAAGGTAATAATTACCTTTATCAAAATCATACTTCATCTCCAAAGCGCCGATATCCACGATCTGATCGGGTCCGATCCCTTTGGGCAGATCATACCGGATGGGAGATAATTGTTTTTCTGTCGAAGACGGGTTGACCACCGCGATCTTCAGCTTCACCTCGGCCGACGCAACGGAAGGCAACGCGATCATGATCGCCGCAAGCCCTAAAAAACATGTCGCCTTTACCCAAGTCTTCATTTCAACCTTTCTTCTTAGCACCAGAGCGTCAGAGCTTCAAAGCGTCATAGCAATTTCTCTGACACTCTGATACTTTGACACTTTGACACTTCGTTACCCTTGCTCGAACCAGCCTTCAACGATCGGCTTGTTGTTCGTAGTCTCAACCATTTTCCCAAGGATCTTCACAAGCGCTGTCAACTCCTCCAGCTTATTATTAAGGTCCTTGGCTTCTTTCTCAGTAACGCCCAAAGCCGCCGCTTTCTTTAGGAATGCCAGGTCTCTTTCCGTATTCGCACTCACCCCGCCCCCCGCCCCCGGAACTCCCTCGCCGGTGATGATAGCGGTAGTCCCCGGAACCATCACTTCCCCTCCGCTGACAGCAGATCCGCCCGAAGTCACAAGACCCTTGGAGGCCTTGGCAAGATTGGCCCGCATCTCTTCGAGCTGGCTTGACAATTGTTTGAGAGCTACGGACTGGGACTTCACATCTCCCATACTGCCCGTGATCTCCTTGATCACGGTATAAATATTTTCCGCATTCTCTTTAGCTTCCCGCGCATCATTGGAAACGGTGGAAAGATTCATACTTTCCAGTTTGGAAGTCACTCCGTTCACCTTCGCGAAGATCGTGGTCGCGTTCCGGGTATCTTTATCTTTGGCGGTCCCCAAAAGACTTTCGATACCCTTCTGCCGCGTATACACCTTGGACACCGCTTCTCCGACCGCATCGATCGACTCTTCCACGCCCGCTCCCGCCGTATAGAGTGCCTTCACCGTGAGTACCATGCTGTCCCTGGAATTCTTTTTAGGCTCAGAACATTCGACCGTGAAATCCCCGATCCCCCACGTGTCTTTGGCCGTCACCGCGTATTCATAGATCCCGGTCTTGTTGATCTCGGTCATTTTGACGCCGTTATAATCCGGCAAAGCGACCCCCTCCGGCGTATAAATCGTCAGAACGGGCTTCAGTCCGCTCGCCGTACGGTACCGGATCTTGACCTCGTCATCTTCCCGGAGGATCGTATTTCGCGTGAGCATTTCGCTGATGACTCCCTTGGCGAGCTCCGCTTCAATCTTCGTCGGCAACGTCGCAGTCACAGCGGTATTAATGACGCCCACCGTGCCCTGGACAGAATCAACCTTGACGCCCACGCTGGAAACATTCGCATTCGCCGCCGCCACCTGGGTGCTCACCGCCTCCACTTTGGCCGTCACCGCGGCGGAAGAGGCATCGATCTTGGCACCGACCGTCGCACCGACCGCGG
>CAYMER010000044.1:0-7208 GCA_964389345.1 uncultured bacterium
TGGAGGGCGAACGAGGGAATCCACGCTGGGGATTCCCGAGTGGTGACGAGGCTCAAGCCCGTAGCCTTCTCCCGGCAAGTTGCCAAGAACGGGAAGCGTCTACTTTTTTGACTGGTCTTTGTTAAAATTCGATGCTAAATTATGCCCGCCATGCACAGACCTACTAAGACAATCATCGCGCTTCTTGTCCTGCTTGCCTTCGCTTGTCCTTTAATCGCCGCAGAAGTGGTACCGGAGGCCGAGATCCAGGGCGAAGGAACACCGTTGAGAAAACTTCAGCGCGGATTCCTCAATGTTGCGCTTTCTCCCTTCGAGATTTCCAACGAGCTTTCCAAAGAAGTCCGTAATGACACGCTTCCCCCGAGTTGGGTTGCGGGTTTGGGCCGCGGTGCGTTCTACACGGTAGGGCGTGCTCTGGTAGGGGTTTATGAAATGGTAAGTTTCGCGATCCCTTATCCGGCGAACTACAAGCCGGTCCTTCAGCCCGAATTCCCGTGGCAACTTGCACCCTCTTCTGAAAAAAAGTAAGAAGCTTGGTGCAAGTAGTCCTGACCACCTTCAAATTTTAATCAAAGTCAGGGCAGCTCGCGCCTCCTCTGATAAAAAATAATAAGGTTGGCGAGAGCAGTCCTGATTTCCAAAAGTTCTTCAGATAAGATCAGGGCACTTGGCCCCGGAAAAATCTTAAAGATTTTTCCGGGATCTCAAATTTATTTTTTGTCACGCTGCGACAAAAAATCAAGAACTTCCTTTGCTGCTCTCGCGCTCGCGCCTTTTTGGCCGAGTTTCTCCCGGACCTGACGGAACTCTTCCCGCATTTTCTGTTGCAGTTCCGGAGTTCGCAGAAAGAATTTGGCTTCATGGGCGAGTGTTTCGGGGTGGGCGTCTTGCTGGATGAACTCGGGGACGACCTTGTCGTCGGCGAGGAGGTTGACGAGCCCGAGGTAGGGGACTTTGATGAGGTGTTTGCCGAGGAGATAGGTCGACCAGCTTGCCTTATAAAGAAGAAAGAACGGCGTCCCGATAAGCGCGGTCTCAAGAGTCGCGGTCCCGGAAGCCACATAGGCGAAATCCATGGCCTTCACGAGTTCATAGAAGGAAATCACAGGACATTCGACTTTGAAAGACAAACCCTGAAGCAGTTCGTCATAGACCGCGGGGCGCACGTTCGGCGATTTGGAGATGAAAAAAGTCGTCGCTGGCAGATCTTTCCCCAGGAGCACCGCAGCCTGGAGCATAATCGGGAGGATACGCTTCACCTCTTTTTCTCGTGAGCCCGAGAAAAGCCCGATCGCTTTTTGGCCTGGAAGGATTCCGATCTTGGCGCGGAGTACCGGGGCTTCCGGGAGCTCCGGAATCGCGTCAAGCAAAGGATGCCCCACGAATTTTACAGCCACACCTTCCTTTTCATAAAAGTCCTTTTCAAACGGCAGGATCACGAGCATTTCACGAATGTGCTTTTTGACGATGTGGATCCGGCGCTTTCCCCACGCCCAAAGCTGAGGGGAGATGTAATAGAGGACGGGTGCAACCGCGGAAATCTTTTTAGCAAGCCGGAGATTAAAGGCCGGAGAGTCGATCAGGACCACGGCGTTCGGTTTTTCGCTGCGGATATTTGCGAGCGTTTCGTTGAAGATCTTAAGATACTTGAAATAATTCCGGAGAACGTCGCCGAGGCCCAGAGCCGAGATCTTCGTCATGTCATGGAAGGCCCGCATGCCCGCGGCCTGCATTTTGGTGCCGCCCACACCGCAGAAAATTGTGTCCGGAACGAGTTTTCGGATCTCGGAAATAAGATGGGCGCCGTGAAGATCGCCCGAAGCTTCGCAGGCCACTAAAAAAACTTTTTTAGACATAAATGGCAGTTCCTAGAATTACCAATCACCAAGATACAAGCACCAAATAAATTCCAATCACCAAAATCCACGCGACTGGTTTTTGAAATTTGATTATTGCTTGGTTATTGTCTCTTGGAATTTGGTTATTTTGTAATTGCTGGTCATTGGTTCTTGGTGCTTGGATCTTAGCGATTTGCGCTTGGTTTTGGGAGTTCCGACTGGACCCGGCGCGCGATCTCGAGTGCCAGTTTCAAGGCGTCGCGTGCCGCCGTATCGGGATGGCCGGGGCTTTTCCCGGACAGGATATTCGCGAGAAAAAATTTCAATTCTTCCTTGAGAGGCTCGGCCTTTTCGATGTCCACGATCTCCTGCGCGATCTCGGCGCCGTTCTTGCGGAAGATCTTGCAGGTCTGCGCTCCGTAGTCGAGAGAAATGTAGGCATCTTCCTGGAAGATGCGGATCTTTCGCTGTTTCTCAAATGTGAGCCGCGAAGCCGTAATGTCCGCGACCGCGCCGTTCTTGAACTTCATGCGGACATTGGCAATATCCTCAAAAGGAGTGAGCACGTTTACGCCGATCGCGTCAAAACTCGCCACTTCGGATTTCACAAGCCCGAGTACGATATCCAGATCGTGGATCATGAGATCGAGCACCACGCCGCAGTCATTGATGCGGCCGGTGAAAGGGCCGAGGCGGTGGATCTCAAAAAAGCGGATGTTCTTTGCGATCTCTTCGATGCGTTTGAATCCGGGATTATGGCGCTCGATATGTCCGACCTGGAGCGCGCACTTGTTTTTACGCGCGAGGTCGAGAAGTTCGTCCGCTTCTTCGAGCTTCAGCGTGATAGGTTTTTCGATCAACGTATGGATGCCGGCCTTGAGGAATTCCTTGGCGACGGCGTAGTGGGTGGAGGTCGGGGTGGCGATGCTCACGGCCTCCACTTTGCCGATCAGATCGCGCGGGTCCTGATAATCAGCCGTGCCGAACTCCTTGGCTTTTTCGACTTTGGCGGGGTCCTGATCCGATATTCCGACCAGCTCGGCTTCGGGGAGGTCGCGGTAAATCCTGGCATGTTCCTTACCTAAGTGCCCTACGCCGACTACTCCGACTTTAAGAGGTGCCGTCATCGTAAATCCTTTACATCTCATGGGTTATCAGAGAAAAAACAAGCGGAGGAAGCTTAAATCATAACCTTGAGCAGTGTCAACGAATATGTTACAGTGTCGCCTCAAACCGTACGGCGTTACGCGTACGGAGTACGGCGGACGGAATATTCCTTTATGCGCTGTACGCCTTACTCCTCACTCGGAGATTTTCTCGTGGACATCTACAAAAGACTACTAAGTTATGTGAAGCCATACCGCTGGCGTCTTGCCATTGCCTTTGTGTGCATGCTTGCTTTTTCAATGGCCAATGCGCTTGTCTCGGTTGCGCTCTATGTGATCACGAAGGGGTTCTTTCAGAAGAACCAGGTCGTTGTTGATAATATCCCTTATCTCTCAAAATATTTCCCCCAGCTGACCTCCGTGGCCTTGCCCATTATCTGGATCCCGGTCATTCTGGTCGGCGTGTTCGTTTTGCGTGGTTTTTTTGATTATGTGTCGAACTATCACATGGCCAACGTGGGGATCCTCGCCGTCCGAAAAGTCAGGGACGATCTCTACCGCCATCTGGTCTATCTTTCCCATGATTTTTACGCGAAAGGCCGCACCGGGGATTTCCTTTCCCGCATCACGAACGATGTCGGTCAGATCCAGGGTGCGATCACGGATGTGATCACCGATCTTGTCAAGCAACCGTTGGTCATTCTTTTCAATATCCCACTCATTTTCATATGGGGCGGGAAATACGCGCTCATTGCGATCGTGATCTTTCCTCTCGTGGCGATTCCTATCGTGCTTTTGGGCAAGCAGCTTCGTAAACTTACGAAAAAAATGCAGGAGCGCACCGGAGATATCACCGCCTTTATCGGCGAGACCTTGTCCGGGGCTCATATCGTGAAAGCCTTCGGCCGCGAAGAAGGGGAGATCCGGCGTTTTGAGGAGATCAATAACAGCGTCTTCAAGTTTTTCAAAAAGACCATCAAGATTACGATCATCCAGCGTCCTCTGATCGAAGTGATCGGCGCGATCGGCGCCGCGTTCGCGGTGTGGTACGGGATGCAGTATCTTTCGCCGGAACGGTTCGCCGCTTTTTTTATCTCGCTCTACGTTTGTTATGAGCCGCTCAAGAAGATTAGCAAAGTGAACAGCACGATCCAGCAATCGATCGCCTCGGGCCAGCGTATTTTTGAGGTGCTGGACGCCAAGCCTACGATCCACAACAAACCCGGAGCGCTTGTTTTTTCAGAGCCGGTCCGTGAGATCAGTTTTGAGCGCGTGGGTTTTTATTATGAATTCGAGAAGTGGGTGCTCAGGGATATCGAGATTAAGGCCAAACACAATGAAGTGATCGCGTTCGTGGGAGCGAGCGGTTCCGGGAAGACCACGCTCGTGAACCTTCTCCTCCGTTTTTATGATCCGGTCGAAGGTGCGATCAAAATCAACGGGAAAGATATCCGGGACCTGACGCTCCATTCTTTACGGGGTCTCATTGGAATCGTGTCGCAGGAGACCGTTCTTTTTAATTGTACGATCCGGGAGAATATCGCTTATGGGCGTCCGGACGCAAGCCTGGAAGATGTCAAACGGGCGGCTAAGATCGCGTACGCCGATCATTTTATCGAAGCCCTCCCGCAAGGGTATGAGACGCCCCTGGGAGACAGGGGTCTCAAGCTTTCAGGCGGTTAGCGCCAACGCATTGCGATCGCCCGTGCACTTCTGAAAGACCCGCCGATCCTGATCCTCGATGAAGCGACTTCGCATCTTGATACTCAGAGCGAGAAGGAAGTCCAGGGAGCGCTTGAGAATCTTATGAAGGCCCGCACGGTCCTTGTGATCGCCCACAGGCTTTCCACCATCCAAAAAGCCGACCGTATCCTTGTGATGGATAAGGGGCGGATCGTCCAGCAAGGAACCAACGAGTTCCTTTTGAGATTGGGCGGGATGTACAAGAAGCTTTACGACCTGCAGTTCAACCTCTGATCGGATCTTTGGGGTTTGTTTCGGGCGGAGCAAGCCGGGGCCCCTCAGTGACAAAATGCGATTTTGTGGTCTTATCACGGGAAAGAAGATCAAACAGGGGTTTTAAAACATGAAACCGAGATTTTTCATTCTATGGATCGCCCTGGCTTTTCTTTTTCCTCCGACGGGCGGGATGGCCGGCGGTCCGCAAACACGCGTTGTGGAACCCGAGACCGGAATAGCGTTTCCTTTCGAGGTCCGGTTTTCCCAAGATGCAGAGGATTATACGCTTCAGCTTACGGGTGTCGCGGCCCGCAAAAAATGGATCTTCAGGGTTTATGCGATCGCTCACTATTTACAGATTCAAAAAGGGGCAGACGCGCTGGATCGTGAAAAAGTCTTAACGGATGGCCCGGCGAAACAAATGACGATCCAATATACTCGCAATGTGCCGGCCCAAAAGATCGTTGCAGTTCTGCGGGAGGATTTTGAGCTTCATACCACGCCTTCGGAATATCGGGAGATCAAAGTGCATGTGGAACAGATGCTGGCTTATTTTGTTCGTCCAGTGAGAAAAGGCGATGTTTTTGTGATGCGCTGGCTCAGCGGAGGTCGTGTTTACCTATGGCTTAATGACAAAAAGCTCGGCGATGTGAAAAACGGGCTTTTTGCGCGTGCCTTGTGGGCCATTTGGTTTGGTGAAAATTCCGTCGTGAATTCCGTGGCATTGATGGCCAAAGCAACTGGAGATGCGGGGATATGAAAAAAGAAATTAATCATGTTTTAAGAATTACTCCTGCGGAGAAGGGAAAGTTAAACCTCGGACGGTTTCGTGTTGCGTACCGGATCTACGGCCGTTCCGGACCTTTTATTATTTGCGTCAACGGAGCTCAGCAGACCATGGCTTCCTGGCATGCCGCTGTGTTGAAGTTTGCAGGCTCCTACCGGATACTTCTCTTCGATGCGCCGGGCCAAGCCCGCGGAAGTATTTTGTCAGGGAGTGCCGCGGTCAGCATCGACGAGCAGGTGGAGGTTCTGCGCAATCTGATCCATGCGATCCTGGGAAAGCAGGAATCCCTTCATTTGGTGGGGGCCTCCTGGGGAGCTGTCATTGCGGCGATCTACGCCGCGAGGTATCCTGACCGGATAAAATTTCTTCTTCTGGCAAGTTTCGGACTTCAGCCTTCTCCTCAGATGATGAAGGTGGTCGAGGGGGCGCGCCAATTGTATTTCAGCGAGCATCGAAGTGACGGAGCGAAACTCATTATCGAATTGTTCGGTCAGCGGCTTGCCGAAGAAAATAAGCGCAGAATGATCCTGCAATTCCAGAATTTAACCAACGAGCAATTCGATTCTTTTTATGAACATATCAAGGTGATCGCTTCAACGAGCCATTTGACGGATTATGCGGATCTCGGAAAAATTCGCGCGAAAACAGTGATCATTAACGGAGCCGACGATCAATTGCTCGATAATAGAGATCTCGAGGAGGCCTCAAAATTAATTCCTCACGCCGAGCTGCGCATCATTCCCGACGCAGGCCATTTTTTGCATTTAGAACGCGAAGAAATCTTGGATGTCTATGCGGAATATTTAAACGCGAACATCCCAAGACCCTAGGTGAAGTCAGACATCTGTTTCTTTCCCGCGCAGAACGATACCATTCTCAAAAGGCAGAAAATAAAAAAAGGGGCAGGTTACTTTTTTTAAAAAAATAACCTGCCCCTTTTTTTGCTGTAGTTTGTCGTCTTCCGTCTGATTAAAACTTAAAGAGCTTTATTTTAGCGGCGTCGCCGGAGTGTTCTTCGGCCTCTTGGACCTCGTAGCTGTCGTCTTTGGCGTAACCGAGGGAAACGACTTTTTTGACGCCCTTGATGGTGTTGTCGATGACTTTATCCCCGCCTTTGCGGACGCCTTCCAGCGTTCCGGTCACGGGATTCTTTGAGATAGTTCCTTCCGCGGTGTCTGAAAGGGCATCTTTGGCGTTATCCACCGTCATTTCCTTGACTCCCGTCGCAAAATTCTTTGCGGGATGGTGTTTGTCGGGTGGCGCAGTCTCTTTTACCATTTGCTTTTGGACCTTTTCTTGCTCACGAGCGTCTTCATCGTATTGGCCGGATCGTGCCATGCCAAGATTGGCCAAGGCAATGACAAAAACAAACGCAACAAGAATTCTTTTTTCCATTTGTGAGCCCCTTATTTAGCTTATTTAGGAGAGCAAGCGGAGATAGTATACATAAATAGGTTTTAAAGTAAACTCGCATCCGTAAGACGGGAGGCGTACGGAGTACGGCGAAAAGAAACACGT
>CAYMER010000045.1:0-5811 GCA_964389345.1 uncultured bacterium
GAGCCTCTCGACTAACTCGATCGCGCTCGCGCAAGCCGGCGGCTGCGGCCTCAACTGGTTCATCTTCACGCCTTGGGGCATCGTGGGGTTCATCATCTTTTTTCTTTGCGCGACCGCGGAATGCAACCGCCCCCCGTTCGATCTTCCGGAAGCGGAATCCGAACTCGTCGCGGGTTTCCACACCGAATACAGCGGTATGAAATTCGCCCTCTTTTATATGGCCGAATACATGAATGCGTTCACGCTTTGTGGTATAGCGGCCACTCTTTTCCTGGGCGGCTGGCAGGGCCCTTTCCTTCCGTCCTGGCTCTGGTTCTTCGGTAAGACATTCATTCTGATCTGTGTCATGATCTGGTTCCGCGGCACATTTCCGCGCTTCCGGGTCGACCATCTGATGGGATTCGCCTGGAAATTCCTTTTACCTCTCACGCTTATCAATATTCTTCTCACCGCGCTGTGGCAGTTCACGTCGAACCTCGTAGCGTGGTTTTTATCGATCCTGGCCTTGAGCGTTTCGCTCTGGACGCTGGTAAAACTTAATCGGACGTTCGTTCCTGAAAAACGTCACTATCCCCTAGAAAGCTAACTCATGCCAATCCTGGAAATGGCCGCAAAATTTGGGACCTACGCCGTGATGGCGACCGTCCTCATCTTCGCCTTGGGCGTAGTCACGCTCCGGAATCTTTTCCACTGCGCGCTTTGCCTTGCGGTGGCGCTCGTCGGAACCGCGGTCATTTATGTCGTTCTCCGGGCGGAATACCTCGCTGCGATCCAAATTCTTCTTTATGTCGGCGCAGTGGTCACATTGATCATTTTTGCCATCATGCTCACAGAACATCTCGCGGCGAAGACCGTCCGTCAGAATAATTCGCAAAGCCCGCTGGCAATCGCAGGTCTTCTTGGCTTCGTGGCTCTGCTCACGGGCGTGATCCTTAAAACACCCTGGCCGGTCACTCAAGCCGCGCTTAAAGCCAAGGTCTCAGTCATGGGGCTCGGCGAAGCCTTGATGGGAACCTATGTGTTCCCCTTCGAGGTCATCTCGATCATCTTGATCGCGGCCCTGATCGGCACGGTGGTCATCGCCAAAAAGGACGGGCCGGAGGACGAATCATGATCGCAGTCCCCTTGTCGCACGTCCTGATCTTTTCACTCGTCCTTTTCGCGATCGGTCTTTACGGCGCGCTTGTGCGGCGCAATATCATCGGCATTTTGATCTCGATCGAGTTGATGCTCAACGCCGCCAATATCAACCTGATTGCGTTCTCGAAAACCACGTCCCTTTCTCCGGAAACGGGACAGATCTTCGCTCTTTTCGTAATCGCGATCGCTGCGACCGCGGCCGCGGTGGGGCTTGCAATCGTCCTGGCTCTTTACCGTATTCGAAAAACCGTTTTAGCCGATGAGGTTAACTTACTCAAATGGTAAACCCTTACGGAAATCCGAAATTCGAAGCACGAAGCACGAAACAAATTCGAAATTCGAATGTTCTAATGCCCTGTTTCGGATTTGATTCATTCGGATTTGTTTCGGATTTCGATATTCGGATTTCGAATTTGAGGGGACTTTTATGACCTCCGACCAGATTATCTGGGTTCCGTTACTGCCGTTCCTCGCCTTCGTGATCAACATTCTGGCCGGACGCTGGCTTAAGGATCGCGCAGCCTGGATCTCCATTGCCTCAAGCGTCGTCGCTTGTGTGATCGCTCTGCCCGTCTGCTGGGCTGTGTTCCAGGGAGCCCATTTCGTCCACCAGGAAACCTGGCTGATGCTTGGGAACGTGCCGCTCAAGTTCGGCTATTTGATGGACCCGCTTTCAGCGACGCTTCTTTTCATGGTTACGATCGTCGGCACCCTGATCCAAATCTATGCCGCAGGATACATGGCGGGCGACCCACGCTACAGCCGGTTCTTCGCGTATGTTTCACTTTTCATGTCGGCCATGATCACACTCGTGATCTCGGACAACTACCTCCTTTTTTTCATGGCGTGGGAGATCATGGGGCTTTGCTCGTATCTTTTGATCGGTTTTTATTTCGAGAAGGATTCCGCCACGAATGCTTCCCTCAAAGCCTTCCTCACCACGCGTATCGGCGACGTCGGCTTTCTCCTCGGCTTCCTCACGCTCTTTACCGCGATCGGAACGCTCAATTTCTCGGAAATGAACACCCTTCTGGCGGGGACCCACCAGACTCATGTCGTTCTGAATACGGGTCTTTTGGCGCTGGCAGCCCTTCTCATTTTCTGTGGCACGATCGGCAAGTCCGCGCAGTTCCCGCTTCACGTATGGCTCCCGGACGCCATGGAAGGCCCGACACCGGTCAGTGCGCTCATCCACGCGGCGACGATGGTCGCGGCCGGCGTGTTCTTGGTCGCCAGGTCTTTCACCCTTTTCCTGGCCGTCCCGAATTTGCTGCCGGTCGTCACCGCGATCGGGACGATCACGGCGTTCATGGCCGCTTTTATCGCGCTCACGCAAAATGACATCAAACGCGTACTGGCCTATTCGACGATCTCACAACTCGGTTATATGGTCACCGCCATGGGACTTTCAGGCCTCGGCGCCGGGACCTTTCACCTCATCACACACGCTTTCTTCAAGGCCCTGCTTTTCCTCGGCGCCGGAAGCGTGATCCACGGCGCGCACGTTCAGGATATTCGCGAGATGGGCGGACTTTTCAAAAAAATGCCGCAGACAGCGATCACGTTCATTATCGCAAGCCTCGCGCTTTCCGGCGTCCCGCCTCTTTCCGGCTTCTGGTCCAAAGACGAGATCCTGCTCGCAGCATTCGGGTCCGGCCATTTCCTGGTCTTCGGTATTTTGCTTCTCACGGCATTCATGACGGCCTTCTATATGTTCCGCCTTATCTTTCTGACATTTTTCGGTGCTGCCCGTAACCATGACGTCCACGCGCATGAATCCCCCGCTCTCATGACACTGCCGCTCTGGTGCCTCGCGATCGGTTCCGTCGTGATCGGCATTCCCGGCTCTCCTTTCATGCATCACTGGTTCCAGAAGTTTATGGAGCACATGGCCCATTACCCTGAATACGAGCCTTCGTCTCTCGTCATGGCCTGTTCGATCGCGGTCGCGGGGCTCGGGATCGCGCTCGCAGGGGTCATTTATCTCCGGCAAAAACATTGGGCCGCCGCCGTTGCAAAAACTTTCCCTTCCTTTTATCGCTTATCATTCAATAAATTCTATTTTGACGAGTTCTATTCATCCTACGTCGTGAGGCCCTTCAACGCGCTGGGTCGCATCCTGTTCGGCTTTGACGAAACCGTGATCGACGGCACCGTGAACGGCACCGGAAAGAACACCCTGTTCCTGAGCGGCATAAAGAACTGGATCGACGCTTATATTGTGGACGGCGCCGTAAATTTCATGGGAACGGCGGTTCATTTCCTGAATTCGATTATCAAGCGTATTCAAACAGGTTTTGTGCAGAACTATCTTTTGATCGTGTTTCTGTGCGTCCTCGCGTTCTTATTTTTTGAACTTAAAATATCATAGGAGCATTTATGACTTCTCATATTCTGTCCTGGATTATTTTCACACCTCTCATCGGGGCATTCGCGGTACTTTTTGTGCCCAAAAGTTCAACCCCCTGGATCAAGTGGATCGCGCTTACGACAACCGGCATCGTCACCACGCTTACCGGTTATGCTCTTACAATTTTCCAACCCGCTCAAGCCGGATTTCAGATGGTGGAACGTGCCTCATGGATCCCGCAGTTCGGCGTCCAATATCTCCTCGGAACGGACGGCATCAGCTTTCCGATGGTCTTCCTCACCGCGATCATTTCGATCCTGGCATGCCTCGCATCTTTCGGCATCAAGGAACGTCAGAAGGAATATTATTTCCTCTACCTCCTGCTTGAGACCGGCATGATGGGAACGTTCCTCGCGCTCGACCTCTTCCTTTTTTATGTGCTCTGGGAAGTGGTGCTCGTCCCGATGTATTTCCTGATCGGGATCTGGGGCGGACCGCGCCGCGAATACGCCGCGATCAAGTTCTTCCTCTATACTCTCGCGGGCAGTCTTTTCATGTTGCTTGGGATCCTCGGCGTTTATTTCGCCGCCGCACCGCACACCTTCGACATGACCCAGCTTGTCGGGATGCCCCGCGGGCTGCTTTTCCAGCAGATCGTTTTTATGGCATTCTTCCTCGGCTTCGCGATCAAGGTGCCGATCTTCCCGTTCCATACCTGGCTCCCCGACGCGCACGTGGAAGCCCCGACCCCGATCAGCGTGATCCTTGCCGGCGTCCTCCTGAAAATGGGCACCTACGGGTTTTTCCGCTTCAGCTATCCCCTTTTTCCAGAGGCCACACATTGGTTTCAGCCCGCCATGGCGGTCCTGGCCATTGTTGGCATCGTCTACGGCGGCTTCGTGGCGCTCGCCCAGACCGATTTCAAAAAAATGGTCGCTTACTCGAGCGTCAGTCACATGGGATTCGTTCTGCTCGGGCTTGCGGCCCTGAACGCGAACGGTTTCCGCGGAGCCATGCTCCAGATGTTCACGCACGGAACCATCACCGGCGGACTCTTCTTGCTCGTCGGCGTTCTTTACGACCGCGCCCATTCGCGCGACCTGAACGGCTTCGGCGGCCTCGGCGCCAGGATGCCCCATTACGCCGGGATCCTCACCTTTTTTGCGCTCGCCTCACTCGGCCTTCCGGGCCTTTCCGGATTTATCAGCGAATTTCTGGCGCTCCTGGGCTCCTACCAGTATTCCAAACTCGTGACCGCTCTTTCCACGATCGGCATCATCCTGGCGGCCGCCTATCTTCTTTATATGATCCAGCGCGTCCTGCTCGGAAAACTCAATCCGAAGTGGGCCCAGCTCCCGGATATTAATTTCCGCGAGATCCTCACGCTGGTCCCGCTCATGGTCCTCATCCTCGGGATCGGCGTTTATCCTAGGATCATTCTGGATTACATGATCCCGACGCTGGATGGCTTACTCAAGAGCATAAAGGTTTAGAACTTATGAAATCCGAAACACTCAATCCGAAAGGTTGTCATCCCCGAATGTTTGTATCGGGGATCCACGTTCTGGATTCCCGCTTTCGCGGGAATGACATAAAAGCAGGATAAAAAAATGAATGCCATCGAAAGTCTCAAGTACTTTATTCCCGAGCTGGTTCTGCTGGGCGGCGCATTCGCCGCGCTGACACTGGATTTCTTTATGAAACAGAAAAAGCTCGTGGGGGAATTTTCTCTTCTTGTGATCGTGCTCGCACTCTGCCTCTCCAAAACCCCGGGCGAGCCTCTTTCCCTTTTCTTCGGCATGTTTGAGCTGGACAAATTCGCGCATTTTTTCCGCCTGATCGCCCTCGTTTCTGTGGGCGTGACGATTCTGATCTCCTTGGGCTACGCCCCGATCCAGAAACACTACATCGGCGAATTCTACGGACTTTTTCTTTTCATGGCCTTTGCGCTCGTCACGGTCGCGGCAGCCAATAATCTCCTCATGATCTTCCTCGCCATTGAATTTGTATCTCTTGTCTCATACCTTCTTGTGGGATTCCTGAAAAACAACCCCAAGTCCAAAGAGGCGGCCATCAAGTATCTTCTTTTTGGCAGCGTTTGCTCAGGCGTTATGCTCTATGGCATGTCGCTTCTCTACGGTGCTGCCGGGTCGCTCGAACTTCCGGCTATCGGGAGCGCTCTTCGCTACGCTCCTTTCAAACCGCTGGCGATCACGGCCGTTCTTTTCTTTTTTACCGGGCTGGGCTTCAAGATCTCTATGGCTCCTTTTCATATGTGGGCGCCCGATGTTTACGAAGGCGCACCGACACCGGTCACCGCC
>CAYMER010000046.1:0-4971 GCA_964389345.1 uncultured bacterium
GAAGACGGCATACGAGATCATAGCCGGTGACTGGAGTTCAGACGTGTGCTCTTCCGATCTTATCGGCCTTGAGAGAAGCAATCTCTTGCTGGAGCGCGGCGTACTCCTTGTTCGTTTTCACCTGAGATAGCTGCCCGTCGAGCTTTTTAATCTGCATTTCTTTTTGCAAAAGTTCCAGCTCTTTGTCCTTCAATTTCAGCTGAATATCCCTGAGGGATTTCTCCAACTCATTCAAACGGATCCTTTCGAACTCTAGTTCGGATTTGAGTTGGGCTCGCTCGGAAGGGATCTCCTCCAACCGGACATAGGTGTGATGGATTTCACTGTCCAATTGCTGAGCTTTTTTCAGGACATCAAGGTTCTGGGTAATGGGACTTGGCATAAGCAGAGAGGATTATAGAAGAGATGACTGACACCATCAAGGACGAAATGCAGGAAGATTGTCGGAAAAGACGGCTTTAGACCCGATGCAGAGCCAGAGACAATTCTGCAAGACCCGCGATTTCCTGTGACGTCAGGCGAGCGTTCTGCAAAAAACTCCCCGCAGAAACATGAACGTAAGAAGACGCCTCCCCGTCTTGAACAGGACTGAGGACATGCACGGAAGAAGGTATCCATTTACAAATCCGGACACCGATTTTTTCTCTCTCCGCGCCGCAAAGACTTGCGTACTCAAAAAAGCTTAAGCGATCGCTGAAACCGTTCATCCTGAAGATTTGTTGGCGATCCAATTCCGGGTAGAAAAGATAGAGCACTGCGTCGTTGGGCATGAGTACCCAAAGCTTCTTGATTTCCTGTTGCAGCTCTTCCATGGAAAAATCCCGCATTGACCGGTAAAAGATACGCGCCCAAACTTGCGCATCTTTGCTTTTAAAAAGAAACGGGGTGCCGTTCACATCTTCGAGAATTACTTTATCTGCGTGAAGTTCCTGGATCGACGAACGAATCGATTGGAAGATCTCCTGCCGGACAAAGCGTTCCTGGGTCGCGATCATCGTGATACCTCAGCAAGATCACCGGCCTGCGAAGACGGGGACGTCAAGTCCCCGCGAGCGTGCCGGGGACACAGGTCACCGGCCTGCGAAGACTGACCGTCAAGGCCATGCGAGCGTGCCGGAATCGTTGGGATCCCGGCCTGCGGAGACGGAAACATCAAGTCCCCGCGAGCGTGCCGGGGGCATGGGACACCGGCCTGGGTTTTTCTTTCCAAAGATTCGATCCATCCGGCCAACATGAATTTCTGGAGACTGGGCCTTGCATACCAATGCCGATATTTCAAGGGCTCCGTGTGAAGGGCTGCGGAAAAATGCCTCGTAGGGTCCGCAAGGTTCATCCACCCTAACCATTCGAGGGATATGTCGAGATGCTTGAACGCAAAATCCGAGAACCGGTCGAAGACTATTTCTCCTTTTGTTTCCTCCGATTTTCCAGACAAGGCGATGAAAAATTCGAGTTGCGGGTTAAGCGCAAGCCCGATTTTCATCATCTTGTAACCTTCCGACAGGGACTCCGCCGTCGGTTTCAGGAGTAGCACCCATTTATCCAGCAAAGAAACAGCCTTCTCAAAGTGAAGCAGGTGACGATATTCGAAATCCAGAAAGATATCCCGGCTCTGGAGAACTCCCTCGGCTCGAGACGAGAAGGGCCTGTTGACAAGATCACGAAGCTCATCCCAGTAAAGGCAATACCGATTGAGATGATCCCCGAACGATTCCGGCATAACCTTCCCGGGTTCTGAAGAAACCTTGGCGCAACGCGATAGAACGCTGAGAAGAGAACAGGGTTTATCCGGAGATGCGATTTGTGAAGCGAAGAACGTGTTCAAGAGAAGCGAATCGCCGTCGCAATCGGGGCTTGAAACACCCAACACCTGAACTTCTGGAAAATGACGGACCGGGACTTCTCCGGAAACCGTACTGAAAAGAGGCGAAATATCTTTCAATCCGCGAATGAGCTTCTTAGAATCGTCCATCATCAAGCAAACTCCATGTAAGAGTCGACGCCGCCATAGGCATTTTCTTTCTGCATGGGCTGGCTGGGATCCACCTGCCACTCCCCATCCACAATAAACTTGTACCGGAACGTCTTGAGCTCCACCGAGATAACCCTCTGCCAAAGCCCGTCCTGATCACGACAAACGAGCGGCTCCGGGACCCAGTGATTGAAATCCCCGGCAATTTCCACCGAGGACGCCGTCTTGCTCGAGAACTGGAAAAGAATTCCATCTGAGATCTGGCGCGGCCCAAAATGGTTCTTGTAGACCTGCTCCCAGCCAAGTTCTTTTTCCGGAAGCCTCCGGTTCCAATCCCGCTCCAGATATTCCACCGCGAGGTTCAGATAATCCTGAAAAGCCGGCGATTGGGGCGCATATTGAACAATGCTCTGCCCCGCAGCCGCTGCTTCTTTCAGGCTCACATGTTCATGAATGATTGTCGTGAAAAGCCGGTTCTTGAAATGAGCTTTCACTTCGTCATAAATCTCATGAGAAAAATTCACCTGGGAATTAAAAAGCGTCAAAAGCGCGTGAACGGCCAGCGGCGTTTCCCGGCTCCGGTTTACAACCTGGAGAGTCTCCGAGATCTTCGCAAGCCCGTGAAGTGAAAAAAAAGAAGGTTCGACCGGAACCACGACCTCATCCGCCGCATTGAGGGCATTCCAGGTGAGAATTCCGAGATTCGGGGGGCAATCAAGGACCACAAAGTCATAATGGCGCTGATCTTCATCGATCCGGGTCAGAAGATTGCGAAGTTTGAGATGATAATTGGGCATAAACGCAAATTCTTCTTCAAGGGCATTCAAGCTGGCATTGCAAGGAATGAGATCAAAATCAGGCTTCAAGTTCCGAATGACTTGAGAGAAAGGAGGGGCGATACGCTGAAGCGGGCTTAAGAGATCATAAAGGGTCAACATCCCCTTCTGGGTCTTGATCCCCAACCCGATCGTGGAATGCCCCTGCGGGTCCAGATCGATCACGAGAACTTTCTTCTGAAGGAAATTCAGACACGCTGAGAAATTGATGCTGGTCGTGGTCTTCCCGCACCCGCCTTTTTGGTTCGCGATAGCGATAATTCTCAAAAAGTTAGTCTCCTTGAGTTTAAAATAATTGGTATTAATGTAACGGCTTCGCTTAGTAAAGCTTTATAGAAATGAAACTGCCTTTGGAAGAGGTCAAAACGTTCGGGAGAAAATCGGGAAAGGGAATAAAAACCAGAATTGCTTTAGTAAGATCGATCACATCGAAAGGTTTATCGGACGGATGAAAACGGGGGCCGTTCAGTGTTTCTCGAACATGAGAAGCCGCTCGATCGGGACAACTCCTTTGATATCCCCCGCCCGGTCGGTCACGACGGCATAGGACTGGCGCTTCTTCTGGAGCATCAGGAAGGCTTTTTCCAATGAGGTATCCTCAGAGATGAATATGGGGGCTCTGAGAAAATCATGAAGCCCTTGAGCGTTCTCCTCCTCCCAGAGGATATCGAAGACGTAAATCATTCCCATAACGATTGAGGGAATATCTTCAAAAACAAGCATCATACGGGCCTCCGTTTGACACGCAATCCGCTTAACGTCCTCAATCTTACTGTGGATATCCACCATAGGGACCTTCCCTACCGGAACCATCACCGAGGCAACATGGATTCTTTCAAAATCAAGGATGGTATGGATCAATTTCTCTTCCTGAGGCCCTACGATGCCTCTTTGCGTGCTCTCTTCGATCAGTGAGCGAAATTCCTCCTCGTTGACGAAGATATCCCGAACCACACCCTGCTGAAAAGATGGCCAGAAAAAGTTCAGCGCTTTGAAGAACAGGATGATGGGCCCATACAGGACCGCCTTGAGGCCTTTAAGCCAGAAGGTTTGCCCTAGCAAAAAAGGAATGGCCTTCAAGCGACCGTAATCCTTGGGAACCATCTCCGCAAAAATGATCAGAACCGGAGCGATCATTAACGTTACGGCCCATTCGCTGTTCCAGCCGAAATATTCCCTGAAAATGTAAGTTGCGATCGAGATCGCTGTGACGTTCGCCGCATTATTCCCGATCAGGATCGCGGTCAGGAAATAATTGGGATACTTCTGGAGCTGCATGATGAACCTTGCTTTTTTATCTCCAGCATCCGCCATTTCACGGAGACGAAGCTTATTCGAAGAAACAAAAGCCATCTCAGCCCCTGAAAAGAACGCGGAAGCCACCAGAGACAAGCAAAACAGGGTCAGGAGACCGATCATGGCTTCCTCCTGACCGTAACCTGGTGGATGCGCTGGCGAACCATGTCCTGGATCACAAAATCGAATTGCTCCGTGTTCAAGGCCGCGCCTTTGACGGGAACCACCCCCATTTTTTCAAAAAGATAGCCCCCGAGCGTCGCGGCCTCTTCCGCCACCAGATGCGAAGAAAAGAAATCATTGAACTCCTGAAGATTGACCTTTCCTTCCACGAGATAGAGGTCCTCGCCCAGACGGCGGATGGGATTCACAACCTTGGAATATTCGTCGTAGAACTCACCGAAGATCTCCTCCAAAATATCTTCCTGCGTCACCACCCCGGCCGTCCCACCGAATTCATCGACGCAGACCGCGAAACGCTCATTCTTGATCTTGAACGTTTCCAAAAGATCATCGATCCTTTTGCTTTCGGGCACAAAAAGCGGTTCGCGTATCACCTGCTTCATATCCGGCCGCGGTTCCTGGAGAAGATACTTTTGCGACTCAACAACCCCAAGAATTTGATCGAGCGATCCTTGAAAGACCGGAAACCGGGTGAATTGATATTTCCGGATAAGCTCTTCGTGCTTTTCCGATGGCTCCTCGATATCCAGGCCGATCAGATCGGTGCGGGGCGTCATGATATCCTTGACCGGACGCTCCCCAAGATCCAAAAGCTTCTGGATCATAGATCGGAAGAGCGTCGTGTAGGGAAAGAGTGTTCAGAGCCGTAGAGAGCAAGGTGGGCGGTGGGACCTGTAGAAAAAA
>CAYMER010000047.1:0-6738 GCA_964389345.1 uncultured bacterium
ATCTCCCGTAACATTTCGATGTAATGCTCGTGTTTCTGATAAAAACCGCCGCGTTCGACAAGTTCCCGTAGCGGAGAGCCTGGGTTTTGGCGATGAAGAAGCTCCACCACTTCCCCGAACCGGAAGATCTTTTGGGCATCTTCCGGTTTTGAGCGCAAGGAGCTCGTTTCCATCAGAAACATGACTGCACGCGCCGGCAACGATTGGTCGCGTGTAAATATCTCGGGCAAATGGAAAGCCCGTATGAATTCCCCAACACTTACCTGCGTCAGACCCCGCGCAAGCGAATAGGCGAATTTATTTTCAAAAAGATCTGTCAGCTCCGCTTCCGGGATTCCGGCTTTTTTCGACGCCGCCTGAAAATCATTTTGATAGGGCAGATTGGCCCATTCCTTGCTCAATTCGATGATATAACCACGATCTGTCCGTTTGACCTGAGCAATACGTTCCATTCCGTCCACCCAGCGGATCTCCGAAACTTGCAGCGCCTGCTCGACCTGAGCTTTCGTCATTAAATTTCGGGCCACCACGGTTTTTAGGGCTTGATCCAGCAACTTCTGCGGCTCAAATTTTCTGACTTCCGAGCGCCCTGACGTCGCGTTGGGTGCAGGGCTGCCCTGACCTACTTGGCGTTCAGGAAGGCCAGACGTCTCGAAGCGGGCGGTACCGCTGGATACAGAACCGGACGTCTTATCCTCCAGTGTAAAACTAAATACGATGGCTCCGTCGTCACTCCTTTTGGCGGAAATACTGAGGGTCGAATATTCCGGAAACATATTCTCCATTTCACCCAAACCTCCGCGCAACGTGGCAGGGACAGTTATTTTAAATGACGCCTGGCCCGAGGCTTTCATTCCGGTGGCGGCCTTCGCGAGCTCGTAAAGAATATCGCCTTTGTATCCCAACTCGATCGCGGATTTAAAACCTCGAAGCTCCCCGTCGAGTTGAAGCTCAAATGTATCAAACAAGGAACGGATCAAGTCTTCCGGTAGACGGGAAGGAAGTTCCGCCGCAGGATCCGCGTCCGACACTTTCCGGAGCGCGTCATATTCATTTTCCCGGACCTGCTGAGAAATGATGTAATACGGAAAATTCACGGGTTTTGCCGCATTCTCAAGGGTCGTCCGAATCTTCGCCCCCCACTCTTTGTTATCCATAACAGCCGCTTTCCCGGCATAGGATTCATCGAACTGCCCGGCATCAAGATCGATCGCGATCTTGTTCCCGGAAGCGTCCTCGACAACTGTGTAAACATGCAAGATCGGGTAAGACCTTTCAAGCCCCTCAAGAGCATCTTCGGAGAAGACCGCAGACCTTATTTCCCCGTCCTCTTTCCAAACAACGCCGTACGAGGGCCTGATATCGAGTTCCGTCAAAGCTTGCATGAGCGCGCCGTTGATGAACCGGCAAAGGGCACAGCCAGCGACATCGCGGCGAAGCATCTCGAGATAATCCCTTTTGCCACCCTCTTCGAAGAGCGTCTGTTTAACTCGGATCTCATAGTATTGACTGATCAAATCCGAGATTTCGGAGTTGCTCGCGCCAAGATGCTTCTGTATATTCGCTTCCGTAACACCTTCCGTAACGAGCGGTTTCAAACTGTCTTTGAGAATCGTACTGATTTTCGCGAGCACCGCCTGCCCTTTTCGCTCAAGCTCTTCCCGCGAAACCCGGAACCGTTCTTCATCCGCCACCCGTGTCTCGGAGCGGGAAGTGAGTTGACCCTTTCGCGATTCTGAGCGCCCGATCACGATGCCTTCTTCACTCAGCGGCTCACTCTCACCCTCCTGATAGATCTTCGATGACTTTTTTTGGGGCTTTATTCGCCACTCACCATTTTCGAAGGTTATCTCGAGATGCTCCCGAGAAACACCGACATCCACGAACTTATTCGGTAAAACAATCGGGCTTTTAAAGGAACGCCCGATCACGATAGGCCCTTTGTATTGAGCCGGCGAAATAACTTCACGAGTCGGAACTCCATGCACCAGCATGGTGATCTCCAGCATATTTCCATACAAAAGACGGAACTGAAGCTTCAAAGCCTCCCCGGCCGAACCAAGGCTGAACGTCTGAACCCGATTGTCACGGACCCCGACTTTCCGTTGATCTTCCACATATTTCCTCGCGTTTTTCAACTGAGGATTTTCCCCACTAAAGAGGTTCCAGGACGGCTTGCTTACTTGGCTCGATTCCCGAAAGATCTTTTCGAGATCATTCCACTCCGTGAATCCGTACAGACCAAGATCCTTGATCTTTGCGATAAAAGCATCTTTACCTTGAATGATTTCGTTTTTATGCATTTCCAGCACTGTATTGAACATGGCCCCAAGCTGCGGCGGAAGATCGTCCGCATTCTCCGGATAGTTTCCGTCGGCCATGTGTTTGACCAGCCATCCCCCCTTGCCAAGAGAAAGATAAGCTTCTGCATGCCGCCACTGGCGCGCCTCCACTTCGCGAACGGTATGAGTCCGCGACACATAAAAAATAAATGTCCGGCCTTTCCACTGCCCGAGCAAGAGTTTTTCTGGTTCCAACTTGGCCACTTCACCATCGATTACGACGGAGCGCCCCTTGTCGAACCGGTAGATCCCGAGCACGGTCATGACTTCGGGATCGCAGGTGCGCGGATCTGCCCCGGGTTTATAAATCCATGAAGGGAGGTCCAGACCGGCGCCATAAAGAACAGCCAGCTTGCTCTGCGGCTTTTCCCGGAAGATTCTGAGGCGCGCAAAGTAAACATAGGCTGCGGCAAGCTCCTTTTCCTTAGCGAGTCTCTTTCCGGGATCCGTTTCCGGTATCCCGATATACGCGAGCATGTCGTCCAAATAGGCCTTGATGAAATTCCGCAATGTCATATTCCGCTTCGAATAGCCTTTTTCCGCTTTGACGTGGACTTTGTGCATAATGCAGTCCGAAACAAACTCATCCCCAAGCATCCATTCATTTCCCACCTTGGACAGAAGGCCGGTGTATTCCGGAGACTCCCGGGTCACATCCCGGAGAGCTTTCGCGATCTCATCCAAAGTTCTCTCCGAGACCGCCGGATTGTGATATCCGGGTTTGAACCCCGCATTTCCGGCCCCTTGAGCGACAAAAAAGGCGGGAACGTTGACGGCTATGTCCCGGGCCTCAAACGACCTACCGCCTTCGAGCGTCCCTTCATAGGGATCGAACGCACGCCCGTCCGTACCTCGATCAAAACGAGGCTCTTCAGTAACAACCGTTGTCGCGGTCTTCGCGTCGCCATTCGGATCCAAATCTCTCACTCCAGCATCTGTTTGTGCCGGTTCTTCGGCCCGAATCTCTTCGACGCCCGTTCCCGACAACGGAGCCCACCGGACTTCACTGCCCTTCCCCTCGCTTTCATCCTTGATCTCGAAATAGACACGATCCTCGTTGTCTTTGCCTGTCTTGATTGAAAAATGCTGCTCTGCCATACTCCCATCTTTCTTGCCGGCCAGGCCAAAACCACCAAATCCGAAATTACCAAATTTCATCAAGCCAAACGCTGAATGAACACCTCCGTCAGGCAATTCCCTCTGGGTCGTTTGATCCAAGACAAATCGTTGGTAATACGTGAGGAGTTCTCCATAGGCGCCTTTGATGCTCAAAAAGTGAAAAATATTCGTCGGGCTCGCCCGTACAATCGCCCCGTATAATCGACTCCCCATCACTTCCTGTCCCGTCGGGTAGATCCTGACCGACTTTCTTTGAAACCGTAGATCATCCGGTTGGGCAATTTGAGTCACCGGAATGGCTGCCAGCGCCTCTTCCAACTTTGACCGCACTTCGGATCGGGTTTCGTCGCGGGATTTCAGCCTCTGGTCTGCAGTCTCTAATTCGGAGCGGGCGGTAACCAATTTCGTCGCGGGCGACGATCTTCCGTCCACCCGGGTTTTGGCGCGTGGATTCGCTGCTTGCCTCTTCCTAAATTGAGACAGCGGTTCGATTTTGAAAACAAATTCGGGAGGAAGTCCATAATAAAAACTTAACTCTTCTTCGTCGTTGCCGTTCGTAAAAACCACAGGCCGGTTTTCTTTCTGGACGATCCAGTCCACGGGAATCCTGAATGTGATCATCTGGGCGTCTTTTGAAATCTCAAACATTTCGAGCAACTTCTCGGGCCGGATCGTCGTATGAAGGGTTGCGTCATTATCAACAAAGTCATAAAAAAGCGAATCGACGACATAATGCGCGGGGGTTCGATGGCCCCTATCCTGGTAGGCCTTCCCCCGCGACAACGCTTCATTTCCTGTTTTATCGAATTCATAACCCGCCGCTGACAAGTGCGCCGTTTTCTTGAGCGCTCCCGTGTTCTCCGCCCCCGCACTCCGGTAGACGTAAACATAGGGCTTGCCACCCTCGGATCTGAGATCAAGCTGTTGCAGTTTAATCCCCCCGAATAACGGCAATGGCTTTTGACCGTTTAAAATTTCCGCGGGTGTCGCATCAAGAAAAGGCGGATCTTCCGCGTTAAATTCTTCTAGATCAAGGGCCTGATAATCACTCAGTTTGAGAGACCTCGCTTCGGCGCGGGCAACCGATGATTCGAGCGGGATACCCGAGGATACTCTGGAAGGATTAAACCGCTTTGAGAGTGGAACAATCGTGTTTGTCTCGTCATCCCAAACAACCATTTTTCGTTCTGGTAACGCTGCAACAAAATATTGAGCAGGAAGAATGCCTCCTCCCCGCGTAAAACGTAAGTGTTCCCTATAAACTTCTTCGGGAACATCAAGGAACACAACGACCCCCCCCCTCAGCAACTCAGCCTGGCTACCGGCCAGAACACGCAAACCGTTTTTATCGGTCTCGTTTTCACTGCGCACACCGTCACTTGTATAGCTAAGGTTCTCTTCTTTGTAGATCAGGCCCCCCGCACGTATCTTGTCGGCTGTCTCCTGGGAGTTCGCATGATGTAACACTCTCACCATTTTGTCCTTTAGAGAGAGCCAGCTACTTGCATAGGCTTCCTGCCAAAGAGACTCAACCATGGAGATAGCTTTTTCGCGATTTTCCGGGCTCAAATCGGTGAGATCCCGGATCTTGCCGTTCCCTGGAAAAAGCTTCAAATAGGCTTCATCTTCTTCCGGGGAAATCTCATGAACCTTCCACGCTTGCGAGACTTCCCGCAATTCGGAGCGGGTGGCTGGTTTTTCTGTGGCGGCCTCCGGCCCTACGGGCCTTAGGCCCAGAGGGGTTTCGGCGCGGGCAGCTGGCGCTGCCTCAGATACGGCGGGCTCACCCCGAACTTTGGAACGCTGCTCATAGAACAAATTCACATAAGACTCGGTAAGACCCAGATTTTTTCCGATCACTACCTTTTCCGCGTCTGTGGGTCTCGGGAACCTGCTCATCACGTCCCTTTTGCTTGCCAAAGACAGCCGCGTCAACGGAATCGCGCTCATCCTTATGCCGTTACCATTTACTGCATCGGCATTGCGGAGATATTGCAATGCCTCCAAAGGATCTTTTGAGAAATCAAACTCTAGGAGAAGATCTTCTTTATTCCGGGCATATGCCTCCGAATAGTATTTAGCTGAAGCCGGAGCCAGATCGCCCTTGGCGAGATAGCCGGGAGTTTCCCCAAAGATCAACTTCCTCGCAGCATCCCTGGTGTTTTTTGTTCCATGATACCAAAATTGCGGCAACCGGCTCCGCCGTATATCGTCGCTATAACGCAAATCGCCCCCCTTATCGAGCACGATGCGCCCGCCCCGAATGCCTTTTTCGATCTGGTCAAAAGTCAACAGATCCCTATCGATGGGTTCACCCGAAGAACTCGATCGTTTTTTAATCTCGTCCAGTCGAGCTAGGGCCGCTTTTACCTGCGATTCGGAGCGGGTGGCTGGTTTTTCTGTGGCGGCCTCCGGCCCTACGGGCCTTAGGCCCGGAGGGGTTTCGGCGCGGGCGACGGAAGTGAGTTTGAGATCGGGAGACCGGTGCCCTTGAAAAGATTGGCCAAATATTCCGCGAAGTTCCGAACGCGGTACGCCGAACTTGTGTCCGATGTCGATCCCGAGTGTGTTGTTTCCTGCCGAAAATGTTCCGTCTTCCAGGATTTTTAGCGTCACGGCCTGGGGTTTTCCGTTAAGGAGCAACCTCACCGTAGCAAATCCTGTCGGCTTTCCGCGTGTCGTTGTAGAAACAGAAATATCGGTATATTCTGCTCGGGCGCCCGGGAATTTTTCCTTTGAAAGATACTTATCAAGCGTGTAAAGACCTACCTGAAGATCGGTCCTCAGGGTGTCGGAGTCCCCGATTTCTTTCGCCAAAAGCTTTTTCATGGCCCCTTGATAATCCCGGTCCCGGAGATGCACAGAGATCCATTTACCCATATCGTTTTGCGAGATTTGAGCTCCCGCCCCATAGCCATTTGCTTCAAGACGCCCAAAAAATGTGGGGTCGTGATGAGGATCCATGCCTTTTCCCGTTGCCCAGAGCATTAACTCGTAGGCATGATCTCCCTCGTGTGCTAATGCCGCGGCCATTTCCTTCATGAGCTGGTTCGGGTCTGCTCTGTTGACCTCCGTAAGATTAATAGAAATGATAGAAGAGATGGCTTTTCCATCCAGATCCCGCCTCATGGAAAAGAATGTCGCAGAATCCTTCGCCTCTCGCGAAAATTCGATTCTCCCGATGCCACTCAAAAGCTTCTCCATGGACACTTCCGAGCCGTCAGCCCGGGTCACAACAGGCGCGACCTGAAACAAGAGTTCGACAGATTTTCTTAGA
>CAYMER010000048.1:0-4929 GCA_964389345.1 uncultured bacterium
CGTCTCTTCGTCATGCTCGACAACCAGTACCGTATTCTTCAGATCCCGAAGTTTTTCGAGCGCGTCCAAAAGTTTTCCATTGTCCCGCGGGTGAAGACCGATGCTCGGCTCGTCTAAGACATAGAGTACGCCGGTGAGCCCCAACCCGATCTGCGCGGCAAGGCGGATGCGCTGGAGTTCCCCTCCAGCCAAAGTCGCAACAGTTCGATCGAGCGCAAGATACCCAAGCCCGATATTGAGAAGGAACGAAAGCCTTTCGCGAACTTCCCGGAGAATGGGCCTAGCGATCACTTCCTGCGTATTTTGGAAACATAGGTCTCGGAAGAACGGAACCGCCTCGTCGACAGGCAGAGCCGTGATCTCGGCGATATTTTTTCCAGCGATCAAAACGCCGAGACTTTCCTTGCGGAGCCGCTTGCCCGCGCATTCCGGGCAGATCTCTTCGCGCAGGAATTTCCGGACCTTCGCGCGCACTTCCTCGGAATTCGTCTCATGGAAAAGCCGCTCCCACTCTTCCACAAGCCCGGAGATATCCCCGTCCCCGAGGAAGAAAACCTCCTTCGCATCCTCCGGCCAATCCTGGTACGGCGTGTCCCATTCAAAGTTGTATTTCTCCGTCAGGTCATGCAAGAGATCCTCGAAAAAATATTTATTGAACGAGAAAAAGACGTCTTTGCTCAGCGCGTTCATAAGCGGTTTATGGGGCATCGAGATCACGCCTTTCGCAAAGATCTGCGAAAGCTTCCCGAGCCCTTTGCATTTCGGGCAGGCTCCGTAGGGGCTGTTGAATGAGAACATGTTGGGTGTGAGATCCGGCAGGCTGATCTGACACTTGGCGCAGGTCTTGGTGGTGGAAAAAAAATGAAGCTGCCCCTTGCCTTCGCCGCTCTTTTCCAGGATCGCGACATGTCCTTTCGTAAGATCTAGAGCACAGACCAAAGAATTCCTGAAACGTTTCGCGTCATCCTTCTCGGGAGCCAGCTCGTCGATCACGATCTCAATATCGTGGCGCACGGACTTCCGGAGCTTCATATCTTGCTTGAGGGTCCTCACATTTCCGTCAATGCGCGCCCGGTCAAAACCTTTCTTTAACGAATCCTGGAAAAGCTTCTGAAATTCCCCTTTCCGCCCCCGCACAAGCGGCGCCAGGACCCGCACCTCGCGCCCCGAAAAACGCGCGGAAAGATCCTTGCAAAGTTCCTCACGAGTCTGACTCTGAAGCGGCTCATGACACGAAGGACAATGAGGGATTCCGACCTTGGCGAAAAGAAGCCTGAGGTAATCATAAATTTCGGTCACAGTCGCGACAGTGGAACGCGGGTTATGCGTGACGGAGCGCTGCTCGATCGCGATCGCCGGGGAAAGCCCGGAGATATGGTCCACGTCCGGCTTCTTGAGCTTCTCAAGGAATTGCTTGGCGTAGGAGGAAAGACTTTCGAGATAGCGGCGTTGGCCTTCAGCGTAGATCGTATCGAACGCGAGTGAGGATTTTCCGGAACCGGAAAGACCGGTGATCACCGTAAATTTGTTGCGGGGAATCTTAAGCGAAAGGTTCTTGAGGTTGTGCTCACGCGCCCCACGGCTTTCGATAAATTCTTCCATGCGCGGAATGCCTCCAACCGGTCTGATCCGCTTAGGTCACGACGCGGACGGAGGCGAAAGCTTTTTTGAGCGTGGCGATCGCGGCGAGAATAGCCAGATAACTTGTCTTGGGATTTCCGGGTGCGGGCTTGTTCTGCGTGATGGTCGTGAACGTGCCGAAATCCCCTTCCACCAGGATCTCGTGCCGGTTCCCTTTGTAGGAACGCGAGGTCCAGATCTCCACCTCCGTACGCTCGGGACCGATCCCCGCGAGGCTCAGGACCGCTGCAACATTGATGTTCTGCGGAAAATGTTCGATCGCTTCGATCGCCGCACCCCGGAAAATACATTTTTCTTCGGAGAAAGTTTTGAGGACCGGGAATTCTTTCTTGAGAAAAAAAGCGGCACCCATCAGCGCCTCGGGAGGTTTACGCGTGATCAACCGGACTCTCCGGATCTTTCCGTTGGCTGCGGCCAGGACGCCGTCCACCCCCGTGATCGCTCCGGAAGGACAAAAGATGCGGGAGCGGTTTTTTTTGAGAAGCTCCACGACTTGCGGCCGCAGCAATCCACCCACGCTCATGATCAGGACTTTTTTGTTCCACTTGCAGGCGAGCTTCACGACCTGCGCCGCGACCCTGGGCGCCGCGGCCTCAATGATCAGGTCCGAACGCCGCACCAGTTCGGTGAGCGGAACCAGACGGGCATAAAACTGGAATTTTTTCTGGAGCGTAGCCGCTTTTTCCTTATGTTTTTCACAGAGGAATTTGAGCTGCGCGAAAGCCTTCAGATCTTTTACCACCGCATGCGCGAGCGCCGTTCCGATCGTCCCGCCACCAATGATCCCGACTTTGATCCTTTTTTTCATTTTATTTTCTCACGATACGGTTCTTGGAATCGACGTAAACGACTTTGGGTATGTTCTTTTTGACTTCCTCAGCTGAAAAAACCCCGAAGGTCAGAATAATGACGATATCGCCCGCTTTCCCGTGCTTGGCCGCCCCGCCGTTTAAGCAGATCACACCCGAACCCGCCTTTCCTGAAATAGCGTAGCTTTCAATGCGAGACCCATTATTAAGATTCGCGATAAGAACCTTTTCATGGGGGAGAATATCCGCAGCCTTCAGGAGTGCGCTGTCGATCGTCACACTTCCCTCATAATCGATACACGCCTCGGTTACCGTGGCGCGATGGATCTTTCCTTTAAGCATTTGTCTTAGCATAAGTCACAGCTCCTATGGGGATTTCAAGAAGCGCGGATTATAACATTATCGATCAGTCTTGTCTTGCCGACAAAACAGGCCGTCAAGGCGACCATCCGTTTCCGACGGACCCTAAGCGGTTCGAGCGTTTGTTCATCCACAATTTCAAGGTACTGAACTTTATCGACATACCGCCTCAATTTTCCAACGGCTTCCGCCTTCAACGCGGCAATCGATGCCCCGCTTCTTTTAAGGCCTGCCCGTAATTCGAGGAGAATTCGATAGATCATCTCGGCCCGGAGCCTGTCACGGTCTGAAAGGTATCGGTTCCGGGAACTCATCGCAAGCCCGTACTTTTCCCGCTGGATCGGCATGATCCGGACTTTGATATCGCGTTTCAGATCCTTCACCAACTGGCTCAAAATCTGCGCTTGTTGGTAGTCCTTCGCTCCAAGATAAAGCCGGTGAGGCTTTACGACATCTAAGAGCCTGGTCACAACGGTCACAACTCCCTGAAAGTGTCCCGGACGAAATTTTCCGCAAAACCCTTTGGCAAGCTTGGGCCACTTCGCGCCTTTGATCTTCAGGGGCCTTGCCAATCCTTCCGGATACATCGCACTGACGGACGGCACCAGTACAAAATCAACTTTCGCCACGTGGAGAAAGTTGAGGTCTTTATGAATGGGTCGAGGGTATTTGGCCAGGTCTTCTTTGGGCCCGAACTGCGTTGGATTCACAAAAATACTCACGACCGTGACATCGTTCTCGCGGTTTGCGGCGCGCACAAGCGACAAATGCCCTTTGTGAAGCGCGCCCATGGTAGGAACAAAGCCCACGCTTTTCCCTCGGGCCCTTTTGCGAGCCAGCAACTGATTTAATTGCTTAGGATCTTTGATGGTTTTCATAATGTCGGTACTAAGCGCAAAGGTCAAAGCTCAAGGTTTAATTCTTTGCGCCTTGCGCTTAATTTTTCGAGTAATTCTTTGATTGTCTTCTTCAACATTGGATGCACAAAATCCGGGTCAAGATCCGCCATCGGTTCAAGTACAAACGCCCGTTCGTGAAGACGCGGATGCGGCACGGTCAATTCCGGCTCCCGGATCACTTGATCCCCATAAAAAAGGATGTCCAAGTCGAGTGTCCGTGCTTCACTAGACTTACCTCGCTGACGGTTTGCCTTGGCTTCGATCTCCTGGATCTTTTTCAGGAGATCTTGCGACGAAAGATCGGCCTCGAAACTCCACACCGCGTTCAAGAACGGACCTCCTTCGGCCGCCACAGGCTCTGTTTCATAGACCGGAGAGCACTCCAAAACCTTAGCGCCCACAATTAAAAACAGCTCTCTTTTAGCAAACTCGAGGTAACCCGCGCGGTCCCCGAGATTGGATCCGACGCCGATGAAGACTTTTGGCATGGTTGTTCCCTTAAACAGGATCTAGCTGTTTGAAATTTGGAATTTCAAATTTGAGATCTATGGGGATGGCTTTTCTTGATCCGGTCGAGGGCTTCCATGATCCGCGATTCGGCGACGGTGAGTGAGATCCTGAAATACCCTTCCCCGTTCGGACCGAAACCGTTCCCCGGCGTCACAACGATATTCAACTCTTCCAAAAATTTCAACGCCAGCTCCGCGGAAGTATAACCCGCCGGCACCGGGATCCAGACGTAAAAAGTCGCTTTCGGCGCTTCGATCTTCCAGCCAAGATCCCGGAACCCTTGCACCAAAAGATCGCGACGTTCCTGATAGATCTTGAGATTCTTCTCCAGTTCCTTCTGTCCGTCCTGAAGCGCGGCGATGCCTGCGATCTGGATCGCCTGAAAGATACCGGAATCCAGGTTCGACTTCACCTTCGCGAGAAGCGAGAGCACCTGCGCATTCCCGACTGCAAATCCCACACGCCAGCCGGTCATGCTGTAAGTCTTGGAAAGCGAGAAAAGCTCCACGGCAACCTCCTTGGCTCCATGGATCTCGAGAATGCTCGGCGACTTGAGCCCCTCGTAGCACATCTCCGAATACGCTGCGTCATGCGCGATCAATATCCCGTGCTTGTGCGCGAACGCCACGGCCTTTTCAAAAAAGGCTTTGTCTGCCACCGCGGATGTCGGGTTGTTCGGATAATTGAGAAACATGAGCTTGGCGTTCCCC
>CAYMER010000049.1:0-2828 GCA_964389345.1 uncultured bacterium
CGCCGCAAACGATGAAACGGGCAGACGATACCGGATCACACTCGTTTCGGAGAATAAGACCGAGCTGTTGAAGCTTAAGACCGAGCTTTCAACGAGAGGGATGCTTCGTGGCGTTCATTTTATCGGAGATAAAGGCTTTAACACTATCGCGAAGGATCTTTCGTCATCGGTCATCCACCATCCTGTTTTCGGTGCGAAGTTCGGTGTGTTCTTTCCCGAGGAGGCTCTGGCCCAAAAGATCCCGGAATGGCAGCGAGTGGTCCGCTCCGAGATCCCCAAAGAGTATGCCATGCTTCTTCTGCCTGCCTTGAGCAGGTATTTCGCCTTGGTTTCTACCTCCGATATCAACGCAACGACTCTTCGGCAAGCCTTGCCTGATCTGTTTGCCTCGGCCGGTTTTCGGGTTGGGCAGGGCATTGCCGTCGTTGCGGCTTTCCTCGGGCATATCGCCGCGGCGGAGCGGCAGCTTTCCGCATCCGCGTAAGCTGCTCGGGGTCACACCCCGATTTCTCCACCTCTCTCCATCTGCCAATGAAAAACCGGGGTGTGACCCCGATTTGTTTAAAGCGATAATAAATATGTTTATTTAAAATAAACTTTATGTTAAGCTTTTCGCATGCCAAGAGGAAGAAGAATCGTTATAGCGAATTTGGGACATCATGTAATGCAGCGGGGGAACAACCGCCAACCTGTTTTTTGTGATCACAGGGACCGGATGCATTACCTTTCTGAGTTGTCCGAACTGTCCGGGATGTATCGAACTGGTATCGGTGCCTACTGTTTGATGACGAATCACATTCATTTGCTGCTTTATCCTGATTCCCCGGAATCCCTTATCAAGGTCATGAAACATTTAGGACAGCGGCATAGCCAGTGGTTTAATAAAAAGTATGACCGTTCCGGGAAGCTTTGGGAAAATCGGTATAAACTACAACTTGTTGATCCGGATTATGATTGGGTTGTCGCTAAATATATTGATTTGAATCCGGTTCGTGCGCGTATGGTTGAGCAAGCGGTGTCTTATCGTTATTCCAGCGCAGAAGCTCATGTCGAAGGACTTGAAGATCCCTTTTTGACCAAAGATATTGTTGGAGCATGGAGGGAAAAGTTCATAGCTTTCTTTAAGGAACCCGTTGGGGTGAAGGATTGTCCGGGAGGGCGCGTTTGGGGTTCCGAATGTTTTTTGGCGAAAATGGAATCTGAGCTGAATTTGCGTCTTCGGTTTAAAAAGGTGGGACGGCCGCTTCTTCAGAAAATCGGGGTCACATCCCGGTTTTAGGCGACCGTTGGGAAGAGAAATTGGGGTGTGACCCCGATTTTTCGTTATCCGTTTCCCGTTCCCCGTTTCCCGTGTTAATATATTTCCCCATGAGCCATCCATTCCTTAAAAAACTTAATGAGAAGGTCCTTGTGTTCGACGGGGCGCTGGGAACGAATCTTCAGGCGCTGAATCTTACCTCCCAGGACTTCGGCGGCAAGGACGGCTGCAATGAATACCTGGTGATCACCAAGCCCGATGCCATCCGTCAAGTCCACGAAAGTTTCCTTAAAGTCGGTTGTGACGTGATCGAGACCGACACGTTCGGCTCAAACCGCATTGTCCTTGCGGAATACGGTCTTCAGGACCGCGTGGTGGAACTCAACGAAAAAGCCGCACGTCTTGCCAAAGAACTTGCCCAAAAATATTCCACGCCGGATCATCCACGATTTGTCATGGGTTCGGTCGGTCCCGGGACCAAACTTCCGTCGCTCGGGCACATCGGTTTTGATGAGCTAAAAGCGGTCTATAAAGAACAATACAAAGGGCTCATCGCGGGCGGGGTGGACGGCCTTTTGATCGAGACCTGCCAGGACCTGCTTCAGGCAAAGATTGCTATTATTGCCGCAGTGGAATATTTCAAAGAGACGGGCCGGCGTCTGCCGCTTATGGCCCAGGTCACTCTGGAACCGACGGGTACGATGCTTCTCGGGACCGATATCCATGCGGTGATCACAACACTTGAAATGTTCCCGGTGGATGTGATCGGGATCAATTGTGCGACGGGCCCCGCGGAAATGGCCGAGCATGTCCGCACACTTTGCGAAAAATCGGTCAAGCATATTTCGGTCCTGCCGAATGCCGGGCTCCCCGAAAATGTCGGCGGCGTGGCCCATTATCATCTGACCCCTAAAGAGCTGGCGGATTTCCAGGAACCTTCCGTCAAAGAATTCGGCGCCTCGATGGTGGCCGCCTGTTGCGGCACTACGTCCGAACACTTGAAAGCGGTGGTCGAACGCGTGGGGAAGTGCGTTCCCAAAAAGCGCTCACCTAAACATGAACCGGCGTGTTCGAGTCTTTATGGGATCTCTACTTTTAAACAGAGTCCCGCGCCGCTTCTGGTGGGTGAGCAAACGAACGCAAACGGCAGTAAAAAATTCAAGCAGCTCCTGGAACACGAGGATTATGACGCGATCGTGGGTGTCGCGCGCGAGGCTGTGAAGGAAGGCGCGCATCTCGTGGACCTTTGCGTGGCCTTTGTTGGCCGCGATGAAAAAAAGGACATGGTCCAGGCGGTGAGCCGTTTCAATCAGCATGTTACGGTGCCGGTGATGATCGATTCGACAGAATTCGCGGTGATCGAGGAGGCACTGAAACACATTGCGGGGAAACCTGTTATCAATTCGATCAATCTTGAGGACGGCGGCGAGCGGCTGCGCAAGATCTGTCCCATGGCGAAAAAGTACGGAGCTGCGCTTGTGGCTTTGACGATCGACGAAAAGGGAATGGCCAAAACGCGGGAGGAAAAGCTCCGCATCGCCAAGCGCATTTATCAGATCGTGACCCAGCA
>CAYMER010000050.1:0-2825 GCA_964389345.1 uncultured bacterium
GGGAGTCGTGGAGGACTTGAGCTGGCCTTTCTCGATGGCCCGGAAGATGGTCGCGGGGCTCATGTCCAAGAGCCGCGCTACCTCGCCCGTAGTGTAGAACGTTTTTGAAGCCATGAACGATTTGCATTATATGCAAGACCAGCTATATCTGTCAAGAGTGCAAGAATCGAACGATTCAAGCTCTATATTCATGCGTGCAACGAGATCGTGCTGGAAGTTATGCCGGGGTGAGCGTGCGGTGCGCGGCGGCGAGCGTGGTATTTAGGGAGGCGCCGGTTATCTGGAAAAGGCCAGGACCCTTTCCCGGAGTTCGTCCGGAGAAACGGGCTTCTGGATGAAATCATCGACGCCGCAGGCCTTGATGGCCTGGAGGTCCTCGGGCGAGGCGGCGCCGGATATGGCTATGATCTTCGCGCCTTTCAGTTCCGGGTCGCCCCGGATGAGCTTGACGATCTCGCGCCCGTCCGTTTCCTGCAGGAAGATGTCGAGGAGGATCAGCTCCGGCCAAAACGACTTGGTCAAGAAGCCCGCTTCGTAGCCGGAGGGCGTCGTCATGATTTCGAGATCCGTCACGCTCTGCAGGGCCCTCTTGAACATTCGCAGCTCCGCGGGGTTGTCCTCAACGATGAGCACGCGCATTCTGCGCGCCCGGGAGTCCAGCACACGCAGGGAGATGTTGTTGGTCTTCAGGAATGTCTCGAGGTCCTCGCGGCTGATCCGGTTATGGCCGCCGGGAGTCGTGGAGGACTTGAGCTGGCCTTTCTCGATGGCCCGGAAGATGGTCGCGGGGCTCATGTCCAAGAGCCGCGCTATCTCGCCCGTAGTGTAGAACGCTTTTGAATCCATGCGATGTTTAAGAGACTTGGACCATTTATACGAAATAGCCGGGCGGAAAGGAAGCCTCCTCGATGTCATTGCCGAATCGACGAGCAGTCCTTAAAGAGCATGATCGCCTTCACGTCAACGGCCAAGAGACGCTGGAACTCCGGAGCGCTTAGCTCCGGAATTTGATCCTTTTTGTACCAGGCGCGGATCCGGTCGTAGAATTCCTGCTTCAAATCCGGGTCAGTGATGTCGGAGCCGGGGAAGTTCTTGAAGTCCGACAACTTGGCGCCTCGCTTGAGTTGAAGCGCCAGGAAGCGCGTCTTGATATCGAGGATGGAGCGCTCCATCCGGTCCACGGCGCCGGCGGCCTGGTCGCAGGAGGGCGCGGCCAGGGCGTCTTTGAGGTCGTCCATCACTTCTAAGGCAACGTTCGGCGGCGTGGAGGACCGCCCCCGCACGTTGATCACGGCTTTTTCATTGTTCAGAGTCTCGCCGCCGGCGCGGGCAGGGACGCAGGCGGCCAGTACGACCTGCAGGACGATCAGATTCAGCGTGTTCATGCGGATAGGATAATCCGCGACGCTGAGGGAACGCTTAATGCGGGGTTAAGTTATTCCTAAATCGCTGCCCTGCCGGGTTACGCGGTCTCCATCCCCTCCTGCAGAATCGAGGAAGTCTCCGAAGACCTGAGCCGGGTCATCGCTCCCAAGCCGAACTGATAGGCCGCGCCGGCCTTCATCACTACACAGGACAGTGGTGGTGATCTTGGCGATGATCAGGAACAGTTTTGCCGCACCCAAACCCCCATCCAATAGTCCGTGAAGGCGTAGCCGGCGGCTTCTTTCTCGATGATATCCTTGGACACCAGCAGGCTTATGGATTTATTTACCAGCGCGGACGATTTGAGTTGGAATCTGGTCATGAAAGCCCCGCTGAATATCGCGGCTCCGGGGTTTGCGGCCAACCCCTGCAGCAGCCGTTTTTGCGTTTGCGGCAGGTTTTCCCAAAGGTTCTGGTAAAGCGGCGTGTTTCTTTTGGCTATAAGCATTACGGCTCGTTCCACGTCGGCGGCTGTTATTTTCTTTTCCTCGGCCTTAAGGTCCCACAGCTCGTGGGCAAGGTACTGGACATAGTAGGGTATGCCGCCGGCGGAGCTTACTATGGACTTCAGGATTTCTTTGGAGCAATCAAAACCGCCTCCGGCGAAATTCTCGGCGAGATGCTTTTCGAAATATTCGGAGGGGATCTTCTCAAGGTGGGTGATCGGCCCCATGCCGAAGAATGCCCTGGATTTTTTTGAAACCATTTCGCTCATCATCGTTTTTTTCGAACCGCAGAAAACATAGCCTACATTCCGCTGTTTTTGTATCACGGAGCGCATGAGCTTTTCCAGCGGGTCCCCTCCGATGCCGACGATTTCCTGGAACTCGTCGAACATCACGATGACCGGCCTCTTCTCCCGGACGGCTAATTCCTGGGGGTATGCCAGCAGGTTCTCGATCATTTGAAAAACCTCTTGCTGCGGAGGCGAAGCGTCAACGCCGAGACTCAAGGAACCGTCGGGACTCATGGAAAACTGGGGCCTCAGGCCTGAAACGAAATCCCTGATGAAACTGACGGCCTCGGCAAAGCCCAGCTTTCGCATTTCAGCCGCAGCTTTGCCCAGCGCGGCGGCAAATTGTTCAATTGATGCGGTCTTAAATATGTCCAGATAAACCACGCGCGCGCCCTTCGCTTTAAGCTTTTCTGCGGCGGCAAGAAGAAGCGAAGTTTTCCCGTACCTGCGCGGGGCGATTAAAAACACCTTCTGGCTGTCTGAAAGGTCTTTGACAAGGGCTTCAAGCTCCGCTTTCCTGTCAATAAAACTGGCGTCCTTCACCACTTCTCCGAAGATGAATGGGTTCACATTTGCTCCATTAAACCTAAAGGTAGCTAACCTATAGGTTAAGTATACAAAACCGCGCGGGGCTTGAGCGCGCGCTGCGTCTTCGACCTCGTTG
>CAYMER010000051.1:0-3740 GCA_964389345.1 uncultured bacterium
TTTGTTATGTTCGGCCAAGCGAACCGTTGGAGGCTTTCTTGTAAAGCCCGTATATCTTTTTCCGTTTTTTTGACTCTTTAAAACATAAATGTAGTAAACCATACCATCTGCCCGCCCCCTTCGGAGTCGGGTTCGTCTCAATCCAAAAAGCGGATTGGCGAAAGCTTCCGCCTTGAATTGCAGAACAATTCAAGGGCGGATCCGTCCTCGCCTCAAGCGAGGCGGAACAGGGGAATAAATCTTTTAAGTACAGCGACCGAACGGCCGGTCACTTTCATTCTTTACAAGCAAACCACCTCCCGCAGTCCTTTAGGACAGGGGAATGTAAAAGAGCAGTACTTCGTATATCGTACATGGTATTTCGAAAGCAAAAACACAAAAATCGCTTAGCGCTTACCTCTCGAGAGAACGATTATAAAGATTGCGGGCTTTGGGTCAATGAGTGTTTTGAGGCCGAATGAAACGGCTTTGCTGTTGATTTGCTCCCCCGGAGACCTTAACATGCTGCTCAAGAGGCCGCAGGATATGAGACTATGGAGCTTGGACCCGAAATATCTGGATACGCAGGGGCTCTTGGCGCTTTGGCGCGAGGCGTTATTGGCCCAGAAAGTTTTGCGCGGAAAAACCGCGGGCTACAGGAACCATCCCCAGCTTGAACGGTTCAAAAAACATTCCCGGCCGAAGGAAGCCATTGCCGCGTATCTTTTGATCGTTTGGAAAGAAGCGCAAAAAAGAGGCTACTGTTTCGACAAGGGAAAGATCGGGACAAGGAAATCCGGACGGAAGATCCCGGTAACGACTGGCCAACTGCATTATGAATTGAAGTGGCTTTGCGCGAAGCTGAAGCAAAGGTCCCTCCCGAAATATCGGGAGATCGTTCCCTTGAAGAAAATCCGGCAGAATCCTTTTTTGAGAGTGGTCCCGGGGCCCGTGGAAAAATGGGAGCGGATCACCCGCCGCACCGCGCCGCCAAAGAATGATTCCACGCCTTACGGCAGGCGCGTCCCGGAGGATGCGGGGGCTCCGGAGGATCTATGAATGTTTTTGGCCTTTGCTTTGGGCCTTCCAGCTGATATATTTTCACCCGGCTGTTCATCATTCATCAACACAAGCATCAGGAGACACCTTTCATGTATAAACTCGTTTTAATACGTCACGGTGAAAGCACCTGGAATAAAGAGAACCGGTTCACCGGCTGGACCGACGTCGACCTTTCGGAAAAAGGCCTCGGGGAAGCCAAGGAAGGCGGCCAGCTCCTTAAAAAAGAAGGCTACGTCTTTGACATCGCCTTCACTTCCGTCCTCAAGCGCGCGATCCGGACCCTCTGGATCGTGCTTGACCAGATGGACCTCATGTGGATCCCGGTCCTCCGCGACTGGCGCTTGAACGAACGCCATTACGGGTCCCTGCAGGGACTCAATAAATCCGAGACCGCGGCCAAGTACGGCGAAGACCAGGTCAAGATCTGGCGCCGCAGTTACGATGTCCCCCCGCCGCCGCTTGAGGAAAGTGATCCGAGAAATCCGGCCAAAGACCCGCGTTACCAAGCTTTCAGGAAAAGCGATCTTCCGCTCACCGAATGCCTCAAAGACACGGTCGCGCGCGTCCTTCCCTTCTGGCATGACGTCGTTTCTCCGATGATACGGAACGGGAAAAAAGTCCTCATCGCGGCGCACGGCAACAGCCTGCGAGCGCTTGTAAAATATCTGGATAATATTTCCGAAGAAGAAATTCTTGGCATGAATATCCCGACCGGTATCCCGCTTGTTTACGAGCTGGATAAAGACCTCAAGCCCCTCAAGCATTATTACCTGGGCGATCCCGAAAAGATCAAAGCCGCGATGGATGCGGTGGCGAATCAGGGAAAAGCGAAGAAATAAGAGACTCTCCGGTTATCAGGCTCTAAGAGGGCACTACGCGCAGGGCCGGTTTAACCCTGCCCTACGCGTGAAAGAAAGACCGGGTTGCTTTTAACGGACAAAGACGTAGAGCTCTTTCCCCTTGCCGCAAAGCGGACACACCTTAAAATCGATCTTCTCCACCACATTGCCGCAGAACGTACATACATAGAATTTTTTGTTTTTGCCTTTCCATTCGGGCAGATTTTCCATGGCCTTTTTATAAAGGCTGGCATGAACGGCTTCGGCAGCACCGGCATCCTCAAAAGCATCGACCGCGTCCTTGATCTGATCTTTTTCGGCTTTGGCAAGAAATTCGGGATACATCTTTGTGGATTCGTACGTCTCTCCGTCGAAAGCAGCCTGAAGGTTTTCCGCTGTGCTTTTAACGTCCGGTGAATCGATCTTGGCTGTGGGGACCGCTTTCATTTTCTTGATCACTTTGGCGTGGCGCTCAAAATGCACCCGCTCAGCACGGGCAGCGGCCCTAAAAAGGCTCGCGACTTTCCCGTACCCTTCAGCTTCGGCTTTCTTGGCAAACGCGAGATACCGGGCATGCGCGTTGCTTTCGCCGTTGAATGCGGTCTGAAGGTTCTCAAGCGTGGTTTTTTCAACCGGGGGCGGCACGGCGGGAACCTCAGTCACAACCTCCGGCGGAGTGGGGGGAATGACCGTGGCCGTCGACGCAGGTTCGGACACAACCGCGACCGGGGCTGTTGCAGGTTCCGTGGTTTGCGTCTCTTCGGCGTAAGCGCTGGAAGCCAACGCCAAAGAAAGGGAGGCCGCGATAACAAAGATCTTGCTGAAGGTTTTCATATTAAATTCTCCTTGTTTGTCGGGTTTAAAATGAATCCCAGGGCCGCATTCTATCATAAAAGCGCCGGCCGTGAAGAGGCGTCTTTGTCAAGAGGGTGCACCCTTGTTAAGAAGGAACGCGAAAACATCTTCCGAAAGGAATTTCCCCCGAGTAGTGAGCCGGCTATTTTTCATGGAGATCTCCAGGAGGCCTTCCCCGTAAAGTGTTAGGAGGCGGTCTTTCAGAGCGGGATAGATCTTCGGGAATGAAGCGGGCCGAACGCCTTCACGAAGCCGGAGGCCCGTCACCAGGGTTTCGGTTTCTTTTTCCTCCACCGACAGTTTGTCCTCCATGTCGCTCTTCCAGTCCTTGGCCTCGCATTTCTCGAGATAACGAATAAGACCCGGAGCGAATTGCGAGCGGATCCCGTTCAAGTATGTGAAAGCCCCGGGACCCAAACCTAGATACTCCTGATTATGCCAATAGATAAGATTATGCCGCGACGCCAGGCCCGGCTTTGCGAAATTCGAGATCTCATAATGCTCGTAACCCGCACCCGTCAGTAGTTCGATCGCGCTTTCGTACATCCGCGCGTGTTCTTCTTCTGACGGAAGATCCAGCTTTCCTTCTTTTTGAGACCGGCCGAACGGCGTCTCTTCATGGATCTCGAGATCGTAAAGCGAAACCTGCGCTGCATCGAGCTCGATGCATTTTTTGACGGAATCGCGGAAATCCAGGACGGTCTGCCCCGGCAAACGCAACATCAGATCGAAGCTGATGTTCGTGATCCCGGCCTGCCGGATCTTCGCAACTGTTTCCGTAATGTCCCGGACTCTATGCCGCCGGCCGAGTCTTTGGAGGATCGTTTCCCGGAATGACTGACAGCCGAGGCTGATGCGGTTCACGCCGCTCTTATGAAGGGCTTTCAACTTCGTCTCATCGCCATCCCCCGGATTGAATTCGCACGTAAATTCATACCCGTCCTTAAATTCGAATGTTCCGCGAACCTCTTCGACCAAGCGCCTTAGTTCTGGGACACTCAAACT
>CAYMER010000052.1:0-3796 GCA_964389345.1 uncultured bacterium
ATAAAGAGGCCGTAGACATCGAACGCGTCAAAGAACAGGTCGAAGCGGCGTCTCACCAGCGGGATAAAAGCGATAAACAATATGATTTTGAGGCGATTCGGGAGCGGATGAACCAGTTGCAGGCTAGCTGCTGCGTGCCGAGCTTTTTGGGGCGCGAGCTCCGGAATGTTCTCATGCTGGGGGAGAAGAAATCCGGCGAATATTATTCCAACGAGGACCTGAACCTGCTTTATACGCTGGCGCAGGAATCCTCCATTGCGATCGAAAATGCGCGGCTTTATGACGAAGCGCTCCGGAAATCTCATGAACTGGAACGGATCAACGAGCAGCTCGGGCATTCGAAAACGCTTCTGATCAAAGCCCTGCAGGAGGCTGAAGGGGCGAATAAACAACTGCAGGACACGCAGGCCCAGCTCATTCACGAGCAGAAGATGGCGACCTTGGGGCGGCTGGCCGCATCGGTGGGGCATGAGGTGAATAATCCCCTGACTATTCTTTCCATGAACGTGTCGCGTGTGATCCTGAAACACCGGAAGCATCCGGATATGAAGGTGGCGGAGATCCTGGATGTCTTCGACAAGATGGAAAAAAATATTGAGCGCATCAAGGCGGTGGTGAACACGCTGACCGGGCTCCTCAAGAAATCGGAAAAAGGGAAGTTCGAACCGCTTTCCCTGAAATTGATCCTGGAGGAGACCCTGCCGCTCGTCCAGTTCCAGACGTATCTCGACAATCTGTCCGGGACTGAGGTCGATTTTAATGTGCCGGGGAATGTCCCTCTGATCCGCGGAGACCTGGAGCGTTTGCAGGAAGTATTCCTGAACCTTTTCATCAATGCCTATCATGCCATGGCCGGGAAGCGGCACCGCAAGATCGGGGTTCAGGCCGAGATCGATCCCAAAGATCCGAATATGGTCGCGATCCATTTCAGGGATAACGGTTCGGGCATGACGGAAGAGGTCTTGAAGAAGGTTTTCAATTACGGGTATACGACCAAGGCGCCGGGGAAGGGCTCCGGGCTCGGGCTTTACATGTGCAAATACATCATTGAGCTTCACGGCGGGACCATCTCGGTCACAAGCAAGCTCGGGGAAGGGACGACCTTTACGCTGACGCTTCCCATCTATTCGGAAACCCCGGCGTTGGCGCCGAAGGCGCCATGATCAGACTACGGACTGCGGACAGCAGACTGCAAGCAGCAGACAGCAGGTGGCAGGTGGAGGAAGGGTAAAGATGCGTGACTTTAAAAAGATAAAGGTTTATCAGAAGGCAGAAGCCCTTATTCTGATCATTTATAAGCTTACAAGGAATTTCCCGAGGGAAGAGATTTATGGCCTGACTTCGCAACTTCGTCGGGCGGTTGTCTCTATTGCATGCAATATCGCCGAGGGTGCAAGCAGGCAACACCTTAAAGACTATTTGAATTTTTTATACATTGCACGAGGTTCATTAGCAGAAGTAAAATGTCTCTGCGGTGTTTCTTGTGAATTGGGGTATCTTGAAACGACTGATCACCAGCAGGTTGAAGCTTTATTGGAAGAGGCTTCCAAAATGCTTTGGGGTCTGATCAAGTCAGTCAAGGAAGAAATAGGAGAAAGGCCATAGTCTGCAGTCGGCGGTCTGTAGTCTTCGGTCTGAATTATGAAAAAGAAAATATTGATTGTCGATGACGAGGCGGGGATTGTTCAGGAGATCAAGGAGTTCCTGGAGGAAGAGGGCTACGAGGCCCACACAGCGGACACTGCCAAAGCGGGGATCAAGCTGATCGAGGAGATCCATCCGGATGTGATCCTGATCGACGTGAAACTTCCGGACGCTTCGGGGACCGAAGTGCTCAAGGTTTGCAAGGAAAAATCCCCCAAGACCAAGACCATTATGGTGACAGGCTATGTCGACCAAGCCGTGATGGACGAGGCGGAATTGATCGGCCGCGACACGTTCCTCCAAAAACCTTTTGATCTTGTGAAGATCACGGAAGAAATTGAGAAGTTGCTTAACTAGCGTACGGCGTACGGAGTACGGCGTCGCAAGTGCGTTTTCGCCGTACACCTTGCGCCTTACTGGGTCATAAAAAATGAATTTCATCAAAACTTCCATTGACGGTGTGATCGTGATCGAGCCGAAGGTCTTTGCGGACCCGCGCGGCTTCTTTTACGAAAGCTACCGCAAAGAACTTTTCGTCCAAAACGGCATCAAAGACGATTTCGTCCAGGATAATGTCAGCTCGTCTGCCCAAGGCGTGCTCCGGGGCCTGCACTATCAGATCGCGCCGCGGGCGCAGGCCAAGCTTATGCGAGTTCTCCGCGGGTCCGTCTATGATGTCGCGGTAGATATCCGTCAGCGTTCCAAGACATTCGGCAAGTATTTCGCGGTCACGCTTTCCGCCGAAAATAAAAAAATGCTCTATATCCCCAAAGGATTCGCCCACGGGTTCTGTGTGCTGGAAGAGGGGACGGAATTCATGTATAAGGTTTCGGATTATTATTCCCCCGAACACGAGAGAGGAATCCTCTGGTCGGACCCCGGGCTTGCCATTCCATGGCCCAAGATCGATCGCGCGTTCATTCTTTCTGATAAAGACCGAAAATATCCAGTTCTAAAGCACTGACCGCAGACTAGAGACTAGAGACAAGAAACGGTTTCAAAAGCATATGTCATTCCCGCATGTTTTTAGCGGGAATCCAGACACCCAGCAGGGCTCCCCTGGCTTGTCGGGGGCAACCACAAAAGATATGGATCCCCGATTGAAGCATTCGGGGATGACATAGCTGCTCAGCGAGAGGGAATCCAATGAAAAAATATATTTATGGAACGATCCTCCTTGCAGTCGTGGCGGCGGCCGGTATCTTTTTTTTCAGGCCGCCGGAGACCACTAACCAGCCTCCTCAAACAGTTCTTGCGATCACGTTCCGCTTTCCTGAAGGTTACGAATTCACCGAAGGCGCTCCTTTTATGCTTACTTGGCAGGCTGAGAGTCCGGAAGGAGCTCTCTCCGTTCCGGTTGCCGACAAGAATTTTAAGCCGCTCGTTTCTCCTTATAGCCTCGTTTTTACGCCTGCGCCCGGTTCCAAGGCCGTGGTCCTGAATGCGAGGCTCTATTATTGCCACAAAACAAGCCGCATGTGTTTTCAGGACGATTTCAAAACCCGAATTCCACTGAACACCGGAAGCGTGCCGGCGATTCCTTGGGTTTGGGAGATCACCCCGAAGCAGACTTGAGACTGGAGACCACGGACTAATAACCAGTGTCATTGCGAGGAGCCCCCACAGGGGCGACGTGGCAATCTTTTAAAGCGAGATTGCTTCGCCGTCTTCGCGGCTCGCAATGACGTGGTAGAAAAGTCTGTAGTCTGCGGTCTCTAGTCTCTAGTCCGGAGTTTTATGAAACACACGATCGCAGTAAAAACCAATGCAAAGAAGAATGCGGTCGAGCAGGCCGCAGACGGTTCGCTCCGTGTGTTCGTGAAAGCCCCGCCGCAGGAGGGCCGCGCCAACAAAGCCGTGATCGAAACGTTGGCCGCACATTTCAAGGTTTCGAAAGCCCGAGTCGCGATCATGGGCGGGCGTACGAGTAAACGGAAGATTGTTGAAATCAAGTAAGGCGTACGGTGTATGGAGTACGGCGAAAAAAATACGCCGTACGCCTTTCGCCGTACGCCGTACAACTTTATGGTAGAATAAATCATGTTTCGAAACTTCGCAGAGTTCATCCATCATTTCCGCTGGCCGGTCCTCTTGGTCATGCTGATCAGTGTCCTCTTTTTCGGGACCGCGGTCTCGAAGCTCTCGGTCGATC
>CAYMER010000053.1:0-2710 GCA_964389345.1 uncultured bacterium
ACCAGGGCGGAAATCTTCTCGGTATCGGCCTTGACCTTAGTCGTTATGACCTGGGCGTCAAGGAAGGCACCTTTTTTGTGATCGGCGCCGGGGCCGACAAGGGACGCAATTTCCTCGTGGGCGCAAGCGTCAAAGAGAATAAAGGCGTGAGTTCGGTTGTCCTGACGCACGACGGTAAGTTGGCGACCTTGTCCGTTTCGGCGCTCAAAACGAACGATACGGACCACGGAGTGTTGACGATGGAGGAGGGGATCTCCTTCAAGCTCGAATCGTGCCTTTTCGCGGATAATCCGCTTTCCGTGAATAGCTTCCTCTTTCTCAGCGAAACAAAGCTGACACCCGCGGGCGACATGACTTCGCAAGCGATGCGTGAAATATTTGGCAAAGCTCTTTCAGAGATCGGGGTGGTCCAGGGGACTGCCGCGTTCGTGGGTCCGGCGGCCGAAGGTTCTGCGGCCGAAAAAGCGCGTTTTATCGGTTACCGTGTCGCGGGGACGGAGGGCGGCATTCAGACAATCGGCTACTACAACCTCGATTCCACGGGAACGGTCCTGCGCGGGATCTGGGCGAGCGGAGAGGCCGGGGCGAAGATCGAGGATTTCAAGGCCATCGCCGGCGTGGTGCGCGCCACAAGGGACGAGTACCAGCTTTCCACGGAATCCCTGGCTCTATTGAATGACAAAAATCCTGAGGCTCTCAGCGGCGTTGTTTCCAAGATCCTGAATATCGACTCCATCGGGAAATTGTTCGAACCCAAGGAAATGGATGCCATGAAGTCCCAGGTCGCGAAGCTCTTCGGCTTTTGGGAAGGCACCCGCCTTTTCACTAACGCGGAACAGACCTCGGGTTTCTTATCGCCCGAAACGGATCTTGCGAAGGCCAAGACCTGGAGCGGGTTTGATTTTGGAAGTGAGAGCGCCGGAAAATGGATCGAGCCGCGCGTTTTAAGTACGGGCGGCATAAAAGCAGAGGTTCCGGAAGCGTCCTCCTTGCTTGCGGCTCCGGTTGCGAAGGCCGCGGGGTCCGGACTGATGGATGTTTTGGTCGATTTCGGGAATTTCATGGCGGCGTTTTCCAAGAATATCAAGGATTGGGTCAACGGGGAAGGCTTCTCCAAGGATCTGGAAATAAATGGCAAACAAATTACCGCCGAGGGGAATCTCAAGCTTGCAGACGATGGGACTTTCATGCTGGTGGTCGGGAAAGTTTATGAGAAAGGGACCCTGACCTCTGTTGTGATCACGGAGGATTTCGCGATCAAGCTGAATAACGCCCTGGGACAGATGGCGGGGATCATCCCGAACGTGGTCGTCCAGGTCGTTTGTCCTCTGACCGGCACCAATGTCGTGGTGGAGACGGATTTTGTGGGCGCCAATGTGAACGGGAAGCTGACACCTTCCGGAAGAGCTTCCTTTGTCGTGACCGAGGGGAAAAAGACGGCAACATACCTGATCGATAAGGAAAAGCCCGACCAGCTTGAGAAGATCCTTGAGCAGAAAATAGGGGCCATTGATTTTCGCAAGGATATCCCGACCCCTCAGATGGACGCACTCAAGAGCCTCGGCCTGACACAGCTCGTGGACACGAAGGCCAAGATCGGATATTTCCTGCAAAATACGGGCGAGTTTTGGGAGAAATCCACGAAGAACGGGGAACTGCTCGGCGTTTTTGTGCCGGGGAAAGGTGCGGAACCAGGTTATATGGTCAAGAAGACCGATGATAGATTTTCCGTTGCGATGTCCGTAGCGCAGGGCGGATCCGAAAAATTAAGTTACGACGGTTATTACGAGTTCGCGGCCCCGGGAACCCAGAATATCCTGCGGCTTTATGTGCTGGAGGGATCACTTGTGGCCGAGGCAATGTTCACGTCGGGCATCGCGGCGGGGGACAGGATCCTCAGCCGGGATACGGCGCTCTTCTACCAGGTCGCGGGAGCGCAGTATTCGCTTGCCACCGATCTTGGCAAAGAGGCGCGGATCTTCCGCGTCTCGGATCTCCAGACCGGTAAGTTCCTCGGCTATATGGACAAAGGCGGATTCAAGTCATTCACCGCTAAGCCTGCGGCGGCTTCAGTGGCCGGCCAAGTCACCGTGACCGAGGCCCAGTCCGTGAAACTCATCGGCCTCGACGGCCAGGACTACACCCTCCTCCTCGGCTTCGGCACCAATGAGATGTGGTACGCCCAGTCCGCCAACATCAACCGGGCCGGCACCCTCATGATCGGCCTGGGAATGAATTCAGGTCTTCTGGCGATCAATAGCGTGCAAGCCAGGGGGTTTGTCATCGTCCCGCCGGCGGCTCAAAGGGAATTGGCGAGAAAAGCTCTTAATATCCAGGCGGAGGGCAAACCACCGGTAGGCGATGCCACGCGTCTTCAATACACAGTCCCAGCTCTCGATAAAGCCGCCGCCGCAATGATTTCTGCCTCCGAACAACAAACCGTCCTCAGTGCCTACCTCAGCATGGGCGTTTTGCATAAAGAGTTTGAGCTCGAGATCGGTGGGCAAAAAGTTCTAGCACAGTTTAGTTCAACGGGAGAAATCGAGAGATTTTTTGTGAATAACACGATGTGGGCCATGAATGGTAAGGACACATTCGTGACAGACACGAACCTTGGCAAGAACGCAGTGGAGAAGACTCTTTCGCTGGACGGTAAGACGGCCAATACGACTGTGGCCGGTGCGGACAGTGTGGTGAAGCGCGTTTATGA
>CAYMER010000054.1:0-4270 GCA_964389345.1 uncultured bacterium
TATCACTTCCTTTGTAAGCCCGCACATCAGAGAAGCCTCATAGGACGTGAACACATTCCATTCATTTGACATGCCGTTTCATTCCTATCTGCCAGCGTTCGTTGCTCTTATTGCGATAAAAATTAATCACTTCTTCAGGATAAAAACGAACATAGGTACCAAACTTTATATGTGGAATAACTTCTGGTCCTTGTCTCGTTCGATCATAAATCCATGAAACAGGAACGTTTAGTATCTTGGCCAGCTCTTTAACGTCTACGAGACGATCTGTCATTTATTATTGAACTCCTTCCAGATAACATCAAGGGCCTCGGCAGCGCCAAGGGGAATCTTGATATCGATCCAGCCTGAGATTTCAGTCTTGTCAGGATTGATCTCCACAGTGGGTCTTTGAAGATGGGACGCGAAGGCCATCGGGTGCTTGATATAGGGGAACACGCTTGTCGTACCGATAGAAAAATAGACATCGAAAGGCTGCCCCACCTCTCGTTCCATCAGGTCTACTTTATCGAGCTGCAGCATCTCTCCAAAGAAAACTACATCCGGCCTGGCGATCGAATGACATTTCGGACACCTAGGAGGGATCTCAAGGCCCTCATAGCTCTCGACGCGGCTATTCCAACCGCATCCTTCGCACCGGATGTCATGCATATCCCCGTGAATATCGATCACGTTCTTCGAGCCTGCCGCATGATGAAAGCCGTCGATATTTTGCGTCAGGATCCAAACACGCTCAAAATGCCGCTCCATTTCCGCAATAACCTCATGCGCACGGTTATACTTAGTTCCTCGGCATCGTTTTTCAATCTGAGAAAGATATTTCCAGGTGACTGCAGGCTTTTTCCTGAGCGTTTCTCCGGCAAGTGCCATCTCGATGGGAATACCATCTTCGGTAGCATCGTTCTCGTACAGCCCGCCCATCCCCCGATATGTAGGCAATCCCGAATCAGCCGATATCCCCGCCCCGGTAATGAACAGGATGCTTTTGGCATCTCTAAGCAACCCGGCAACCTTTTTAATCTTCTCGCTGTTATTCATCAGCCTTCTCCGGTCTCTGGGATTTCATTGCCGCTTCGATCCTGAGTCGCCGAACGGATCGCCCGAGGCCGATATTCTTCTTGAGCCAAAGTTCTACCTCGCGCTCCCGAAACCGAACCGCTCCACGTAGTTTAAAGTAGGGAATAAACTTCTGGCTGCACCAGGCTCGGATGGTCCATGGAGAAACCTTAAGATTTGCCGCGACTTCTTTTATGGTAAGAAGTTCTTCCATGCTAAGGCATTTCCTTAATGTTCAACCTTATCCGATAAGTAAGGTTCAGAGTGCTTGCTGTGGCTATTCCAGTTGTTGCGGTATTTCTTAGCTACAACTTTATCCCGAATCACAAAGAGGTTCTCGGCATTCTTATCTTCTGCGGCATTGGTAAAGTTAAAGGACCCCGTCAGCACGGTCACACCGTCAATGATCATAACCTTGTTGTGCGCGATGGCGTGCTTTTTGTCGATCATGACGGGAACGCCTGCCTGAACAAGCAAATCCAACTTGCTTCCCTTCCCATGAAGCTGGCTTTTATCCAAAAGGACTTTGACGTCCACGCCGCGCTTGTGTGCCGCAATCAGGGCGTCCGCGATGGGCTTTGACGTGAAGGAATACGCCTGAACGCGAATATATCGCTCTGCCCAGTTCAGATTGTCGACGATGGCCTTTGTGCAACCGCCGTTGGGAGAGAAAAAAACCTCTTCTTCAGTCGAGGATGGCCTGGCATGTAAAGACGTGGGAGAACATAACAGGACGGCAAGAAGAATGGGAAGATACAGCCTTATATGATACAAAAGACCTCCGCTAATTTAATTCTAACCTACGCATTATCGCACTGAAATCACTACGGAGGAACTTCGGCCGTAATCGTCGGTGACGGTGATGCGGTGGTGGCCTTCATACATGGGCCAAAAGAAATCTTCGCCCGCGCGACCTTCGTTCACGTACTGGCCGTTAATGAACCAGAAAAGCTTATGGGCATCGTAAGAACCGTCGGCTTTGAGAACCAGCCGCTGATCCACCTTCCGAGACGGGTCGAGGAAATATTCACATTGGTTGGCCGGAGAAAGGATCTTCGGATTGGCTCCTTCCCAGCTCCTCGCCATGTCCATACCATTTTCTGTGACAGGCGGAGCAACATAAGCGAGATCATGCTGTTCAAGCCAGGTATGGATCGCCTGGGGCCAAACCTCGTAGACTTTTTCTGAGGCAGAATGCCCTTTCGCAATAGCATCGACGGCTAGTCCCGTCTCATCATCAATCAGGTATTTCTTATGGATACTGCATTGACGGTCCAGAGTCGTCCCAGAAATGAAAAAGTCGTCTGCGGAATGCGGGCAAATCGCGCTAACGGGCTCTCCGCTCAGGAGGCAAACCTTGCGGGTTCCGACCGATGCGGGCTTTTCATACCACGGAGCGGACTTCCCGGCATAGATCCGTTCAAACAATCTCAAAGCAACAGGCGCTGCGGCTTCGATCCCCACAAGCGACTTGGAGGGCTTCCCTGAAAAGTTGCCAAGCCATACTCCTACCGTGTATTCGGGATTGTAAGCCACAGTCCAGGCATCGTGGTTTCCGTAGGAGGTGCCGGTCTTCCACGCCACTCTTGGAAGGCTCTGACGATTTCCGACAAACCCTGAAGCAGCCAGCCTCTCAGAATCCTCAAGAATATCTGCTACGAGATATGCCGCGCCATCCGACATAAGTCTTTCTTGCTTGGCGGATACTTCTTTCTCAAGACTAGTGTAAGGATGGAAGCTTCCAAGCCTCGCCAGCACTGCATAGGCGTTCACGAGCTCAAGTAGCCGCACCTCCGCCGTCCCGAGCGTAAGAGACAAACCGTACTGCTCCGGCTGCTTGTTCAGAGTGATGATCCCCGCCTGCTTCAAAAAGGTGTAGAGCTTTTGATAACCGGCTTTCTGAAGCACCTCCACCGCAGGAACATTCAGGGAATTCGCCAGTGATTCTCGAACCGTCACGGGCCCTTTGAACTTCTTGCTGTAATCAAGGGGAGCATAACCCTGGTACTGCACCGGGACGTCTGCAAGGATCATCCGGGGCGCATACAGCCCCAGATCAAATCCTATGGCATATGTGAAAGGCTTAAGGCACGATCCCGGCGAGCGTTTGCTCAAGGCGCCGTTCACCTGTCCGGCATGATCTTTATCCAAGAAATTATTCGACCCGACAAGAACTCGTATCTTTCCGGTTTTGTTCTCGAGAATCACCACAGAACCGTTCTCGACTCCATAAGCGGAGAGTTCGGAGAGCCGGCCCCGTAGCATCTTCTCAGCAATCGTCTGCAGGTGATGATCAAGCGAGGTTTGAAGAACTGGTTCCGTGGGATATTGCTTATGCGCCCAGACTCCGAAATGAAGCGCGGCAAACGGAAACGAGTAATGCCCGGCTTCTACCGGCTCATTGAGAGATGCTTCAAACTGCTTTCCTGATATGTAAGCATTGGCGAGCATGCTCCTCAGGACCATCTCCCTCCTTTTCCCTGCGCGCCCAGGATGGCGGTCGGGTCTCAATCTGGATGGAGACTGCGGAATGCCCGCAAGCAGCGCAGATTCAGCAAGCGTCAGATCCTTTGGCCGCTTCTTGAAATACCGCCAGGCTGCGGCTTTGACACCGTGGATGTTGCCGCCGTAAGGCGCGAGCTCGAAATAGAGCTTCAGGATCTCTTTTTTGGAACAGACTGTCTCAAGCCTTAGCGCATGAACGGCTTCGACCACCTTGTTTGAAAAAGTGCGCGGCCTGTCCTCAAGAAGCCGTATCACCTGCATCGTTAGCGTGGAAGCTCCGGAAAGGACTTTGCCATGTGTGAGGTTCAGTCTCGAGGCACGAAGCACCGCCAGAGGATCCACCCCATGATGATCCCAAAACCGCTTGTCCTCGACCGCGATCGTGGCATTAACCAAGGCCGGATTGATCTCATCCAACTCTACCGGAAGGATCCAGCGATCCTTACTTCCTAGGAACACCCGGAGAATATTCCCGTCTTTATCGAGAACTGTCTGGGAATACCCGACCTCTTTGATCGCCTGAGCTGGAAAGGGCGCAAGCCAGGTGCAGAGAAGGACCGGGACGGCAAACATAACCGTCCCGATCCCGACCCAACGCCAAATCGATGCTTTAAAGCGCATGGTGTCTCCGTTATTCCGCGATTACAATCTCGCCTGCGCCGCTAACGCTCACGATCGAAGGATCGTACATGCTTTCCGCGTTCAGGGC
>CAYMER010000055.1:0-2842 GCA_964389345.1 uncultured bacterium
ACTGCATCGTGTTCGACGAAGCCGAGAACCGGCTCCACATTCAGAAAGCCATTTTGCTTTATCTCTTTAACCAAGGAGCGATCCAATGAAGAAAGTCGTGTTGGCCTATTCCGGAGGGCTTGATACCTCCTGCGCGGTGAAATGGCTCGGGGAGAACCACGGGCTGGACGTGATCTGTTTTTGCGCTTTTATCGGAGAGGTCAAAGACAAGACAAAATTGATCCGCCGGGCCCAGGCCGCGGGCGCGATCAAGACTTTCGTCGTGGACCTCAAGGAAGAGTTCGCGAAGGCCTATATTATGCCGGCGCTTTGGGCCCACGCGCGTTACGAAGGCAAGTACCCGCTTGCCACCGCGCTCGGCCGCCCGCTCATCGCGAAACATCTGGTGGATGTCGCGCAGAAAGAAGGCGCGGCATTCGTGGCGCACGGCTGCACGGGAAAAGGCAATGACCAGGTGCGGCTCGAGGTGGGCGTGAAGACACTCGACCCGGACCTTAAGATCATCGCCCCGCTTCGCGATTGGGAATTCAAGACGCGCGAAGAAGAGATCGAGTATGCCAAAGAACGCGAGATTCCGATCGACGTAACCAAGAAAAGTCCCTATTCCATCGATAAGAACATCTGGGGCATCGCGATCGAAGCGGGGATCCTTGAGGACCCGATGGTCGAACCACCGGAAGACGCGTATGTGATGACCTGCGCGCCGGATAAGACCCCGAAAAAACCGCGTTACATCGAGATTGTTTTCGAAAAAGGAGTGCCGGTAAAACTGAACGGCAAGCGGATGCCGCTTGTGGAGTTGATCGAGCATCTCAACACGATTGCCGGCCAGTACGGCGTCGGGCGGTTTGATATGATCGAGAACCGGCTTGTGGGGATCAAGAGCCGCGAAGTTTATGAAGCGCCGGCCGCAGATGTGCTCCTCAAGGCGCACGAAGATCTCGAAGGTTTTGTGATGGACCGGGAATTTCTCCATTATAAGCGGCTCCTTTCCGAGAAATATGCGGAGCTTGTCTATTTCGGACTTTGGTTCACGCCTCTCAAGCGGTCGCTGGATGCTTTCTTCGCGTCCAATCAAGATCGCGTGACGGGGAAAGTTCGGGTCAAGCTCGACCGGGGGCACGCGACGTGTGTCGGCCGTGAATCCAAGTTCGCTCTCTATAAAGAAAAGCTCGCGACGTATTCCAAGGGCGATATTTTTGACCGGAAGGCCGCGGTAGGTTTTATGAAGATCTGGGGACTTCCGTACGAGGGAATGTATAAAAACTAGCGCAACGCGTAAGGCGGAATGAGTAAGGCGGAAGGCGTACGGAGTACGGCGAAAAGATTTTGCGTTACGCCGTACGCCTTACACCGTACCAACTCAGTAAGATAGTTCATCCATGGTTTGAACGTGGAAAAAGGGTGGAAAAATGAAAAAACAGATGTGGGGCGGAAGATTCAAAAAGGAAATGCACCCGGCGCTCAAGCGTTTCAGCTATTCGCTTGAAACCGACCGGAGGCTTTTCTCCGCGGAGCTTCGTGTGAACCTGGCGTGGGCCAGGATGCTGGCGAAAATCGGGGTGCTGACCGGCGCAGAGGCCCGAAAAATTACGCAGGCGCTTAAGCAGATCTCAAAAAACTTTACGTGCGAAAGCCTCAAAGCGTGCGTCGACAAGTATGAGGACATCCACACCTTGATCCAGATGGAACTCGAGAAAAAAGCGGGAGCGGTGGCTAAAAAGATCCACACAGGCCGGAGTCGGAACGATCTGGTCGTTACCTCGACCCGGATTTACCTCCGGGAAAAGATCGCGGAAATCTGGGTGGGGGTCAAAAAACTTCAGAGGGCGCTCGTGATCACCGCGGAAAAAGCGAACGGCTTGATCATTCCGGGCATGACGCACCTGCGGAAAGCCCAGCCCGTGCTTCTTGCGCACCACCTGCTTGCCTATGTCGAAATGCTTGAGGAAGATAACGCGCGGCTTGCCGATTCCATGAAGCGCGTGAACATCCTGCCGCTTGGTTCCGCGGCCCTTGCGGGTTCGGCGCTTCCGATCGACCAAAAATTCCTTGCGAAGGAACTGGGTTTTAGCGGGATCGCGAGGAACAGTATGGCTGCGGTAAGCGACCGGGGATTTCTCGCGGAATTTTTGAGCGTACTTTCCATTCTCTGGGTGCATCTCTCGAGACTTTCGGAAGATTTTATCCTCTGGAATTCCGAAGCGTTCGGCTATGTCGAGCTTGATGATGCGTTCGCGACCGGGTCAAGTCTTATGCCGCAGAAGAAAAATCCGGACGTGTTCGAACTGGTGCGGGGGAGGGCCGGTGTGATCTTCGGGTACCTTCAGGCCATTTTGACCGTGCAGAAGGGCCTGCCGCTTTCGTACAACCGCGACCTTCAGGAAGACAAGCCCGGTGTTTTCGATGCTGTGAAAAAGACCACGACCGCGCTCGATCTTTTGGCGCTTGCCGTGGGTTCCGCGAGCTGGCACAAAAAGGTCCTTTTGAAATCTCTCGATGAGGACAGCCTTTTTGCGACCGACATCCTGGAGTATCTTGTTCGGAAAAAAGTTCCGTTCTCCGAAGCGCACGAGCTTGTGGGGAAGACCGTGCGTCACGCGATCGAATCCGAGAAGCGGCTCCGGCAGTGGTCAGTCCAGGAATGGCGGAAATTTTCGCCCACGTTTGGCGCGGACATCCACGATCTTTTTTCCGCGTTGGAATCCGTGAGAGGTAAAAAGACGATCGGGAGCACGCATCCCGCTCGGGTGAAGCAAGCGATTGCGGAGTGGAAGAAGGCATTGTCCTAGATTAAATAGTTTCTGTCATTACGAGCCGCAAAGACGGCGAAGCAATCTCG
>CAYMER010000056.1:0-4552 GCA_964389345.1 uncultured bacterium
TAAAGCAGGATTCAGTGTCGTGCTGGATCCATATGAAGTCGTGAGACCGTATTCAACCTGAGTGTCAGAGGCTTCATTGGTCGTCCAATTAATCGTAGAAGCCACTGAGGTAATGCCGCTTGCGCTGACGGCACTGATCACTGGAGCATCGGCATTTAAAATAATGGACTTTGAATAAACTGGACTTACGTTCCCTGCTATATCGTAAAATTTCACATAAACGGTTTTGGTTCCGATCCCGGAAGGAAGATTGAATGACTTGGAATCGGCATAAGCCTCCGGAGTGCTCCAGGTGCTGTTATTGGTTGAAAAACTCATCTTATCGATCCCGGATACGGCGTCCGTAGCCGAGAGATTCAAAGTCACCGCAGTCTGACTGGTGGATTGCGCTCCATCATTAATCTTGATCGTCCCGCTTGGCGGAAGCGTATCCAGGATAATGGATTGGGAAAAGACAGCACTCACATTGCCTGCCTCATCCCAATACTTCACATACACGGTCTTGGTTCCATCCCCAGCCGAAAACGCAAAAGATCGGGAAGACGAAAAAGGCTCAAGACCGGTCCAATGGATATTGTCTGTCGAAAAAAGCATCCAGCTAATGTCGCTAGTGGCATCCGCTCCCGAAAGATTTAATGTCACTGCGGTCTGACTCGTATACGCCGCTCCGCCGTTGATCGTTAACGAACCCGAAGGAGTAGTCGTATCAAGCACGATGTACGACGAATAAACCACGCTCGCGTTCCCGGCCTTGTCGTAATACTTTACATAGACAATCTTTGCGCCATCACCTTCCGGTAAAGTGAACGCCTTTGAAGTTGCGTAAGCGACAGGTGCCGCCCAGTTCGTGCCATCTGTCGAAAAACTCATGGTGCCGATCCCGCTTCCGGAATCGGCCGCCGATAGATTTAATGTGACCAAGGCGGTTACAGCATAGACCGCCCCGGAATTGTTAGTAATCGATGCAGCCGGTACCGCAGTATCGAGCGTGATCGATTTCGAAAGTGTCGCGCTGATATTTCCGGCTTTGTCGTAATATTTCACATACACGATTTTGACACCGTTCCCCGTCGGAAGATTGAACAGTTTTGAATCGGCATAGACCTCCGCCGCAGTCCAGGTACTGTTATTGGTTGAAAAGCTCATCGAAGCGATTCCGCTCCCGGAATCGAGCCCTGAAAGATTCAAGGTCACGGCTGTGGAGGTTGCGTAAGCGGCACCGGCATTGATGTTGATTGAACCCGTGGGTTTTACGGAGTCAAGCGTCACAGTCACAGAAACCGGCGCTGACCACTGGCCGGCTTTGTCCTGGAACTTGGCAAAAATCGTTTTGGATCCGTCACCCGTCGAAAATGTCCAGGATTTGGTGGCCGCATAAGTCTGGGCCGTGCTCCAGGTCGTCCCGTTGGATGAAAAACTCATTTTGCTTAGTCCGGATCCGGCATCAGTGGCCAGAAGATTCAACGTCACCGCGGTTTGGCTGATAAAGTTGGCTCCGTTATTAATTTTGATCGTTCCGCTCGGCGGAAGGGTATCCAAAATAATCGATTTCGAATAAGCCACGCTCGCATTCCCCGCTTTGTCGTAATACTTCACATAAACCTTCTTGGTTCCATCCCCCGCCGGCAAAGCGAATGCCTTTGAAGTTGCGTAAGCTACAGGCGCCATCCAACTGATGTTATAACTCGAAAAGCTCATCGTAGAAATACCGCTACCGCTATCTGTCCCGGAAAGATTCAGTGTGACGGTAGCCGATGCCGCATAGAGCGCTCCTGAATTAATATTGAGAGATCCTGTTGGGACGATACGATCCCTCAACACTTTAATGGATTTAACCGTGCTTACTTTCGCGATTGAATTTTTCGCAGTAATACTAATTGCGTTGTCTCCTTCCTTGGAAAGATTCAGGGTGGCAGACCAGGCTGTGGATGCATTACGAGCCACCACTTCAACTCCGTTAAAAAGAATGGAAGTGTTAGCCTCTTTGGTTCCGGAAACCGTAAGAGTCGTTTGGCTTGTTACCACAGGAACCGTTGATGTCACGACCGGCTGCGCGGGAGCGCGCACATTGAGCCCGCTTGCGCGAATATAAAGAGTGCCGCTTCGGGTGGTCGAAGTGGTGTTCGCCTGTGCGACAACAAAGTTAAGCTGCCTGATCCGGGTTTTATCCAACATGCTTAAAATTGAGAAAACAGGTATCCGCCAAAACCGTTCTGCAGTGTTGACGATATTGGTGAGCGTAAAAGTATCCTTGACGCCATTCACATCAATAATTTCAAGCCTCATGGAGGTATTCGGCCCCTTAAGGCCAAAGGTAAGATAAGTTTGGGTGCTGAGATTCTGCGTCTCGATCGCGGGAGTGCTTGCGTTATCAAATGAAATAGTGAAACCAGAGCTATCACTCGTTCCGGGGACGCTGTAACCCATCGAAAATTGATTCGAACTGACGGAAAGCTTTGTTCCGGCTGAGGATCCTGTTGTGATATAGGGATAAGGGCTTCCGGGAAAGGTGGTGACGTTTGCAGAGGTCAGGCCTGACGCATAGGAGAGAGTGCCACCCCTGCGAAATGTCTCTTTTTCTTCTTCCGAAGCCTGATTGTACTGATCTTGTTCCGAGATAAACTGGTTCAGATCCTTCCGCGCCTCAACCTGTCCCTGATCTTTCTTAGAGGCTATTACAGCTTCCTGGATCTTTTGAAGATACCAATCGTACGAATAAGGATTCCCATCGTTTAAGACACCTTTATCGTTATAAACATACACCCCGCTATGCGTGACGACATACTCCTCGAAAGGAGCTCTGACAGCCTCATTGATGTCCTCCCCGCTCGGACCTTCATTGGAATAAATGCTTCCATGCGTGTGTGAAATAAAGTCCGATTTCTCGGCCAGTTCCTTCGCCGCAGGCAGAACGCCTATCTCATCTACGCTCCCCGAAGTGAATAAAACAATCTCGCCGTGCAAAACGAGGATCCCGCTTTCAAAAGGCAAATCCACCAGCGCTTTCAAATCCTCCGCCTTTAGGTCTTTTAAAACGATAGCCGAGGCGTATTCCGAGCGCAGAAAATCGACGGCTTCCTTAAATTCATAACGCTCGTATTCGTAATTTTGGACCGTGGAAGATTCGTTCTGATGCTGCTCCATCAAAGGCGCAGTTTCATCAGGTTTCGATTGAGTTTTATCGTTAGTTTCTGGCGTAGCGGCTGAAAGCGTGCTGGACTGCTGCAGGAAATCGGTCGAAGTAACACGCGGAATATCCGAACTGGACGATGCATCGGAAGACGCCGGGTGGAACGGATCGACTACGGATGTTTGATTTTCGTTCAGAACGGATTTCTCTGGTGTTAAGGGAAAGGCGGCGAAGAGCTGCTGCGGGATAAAGACACAAATTGTCAGAACACTTGCGAGCTTGAATCGTATTCTTTTTGAAGTCATGCCCATGAGAATAGTGTGATGAGCCCCGGTTAAATTTGAATCAAATCAAGATTTCTCCGGATAATCGCCATAAACTCTTCCAAAGCAAAGGGCTTTAAAATGAATTCCCGAACGCCGAGTTTCTTCGCTTCTTCCCTCACCCCCGGATCGTCGTAGCCGGTCAGAATAATTTCCGGCAAGGGCGCTTTTCCAAAGCGAGCCCTCTCCACGCGAATGGCTTTCAAAGTTTCGATCCCGTTGGTATCGGGCATCCGGATGTCCGTCACGATCAAATCGAATGCTTCTTTCTCTAAAATCTCAAGAGCTTCTTTTTTGTTCGAAACGACATCTCCTTCAAAGCCATTTTTTTCAAGCAGGATCTTCATGGATTCACGCACAAGCAAATCATCATCAATCGCGAGAATCCGTTTTCGTCGATTTGACCCTTCCTCCCGATTTCGCTCGATCAAATCCTTGATATCGTCGGGATGAAATCGAATCACTCCTCCGATTCGAACCGGGGTTAAAATCTTTTTTTGGATCCAATGATAAATCGTGCGGCGGGAAACATTCAGTGTTTCCATTATGTTTTTTACGGAGAGGAGAGATTTTTTTTCCATAACTATCAACCTTTTAAATCCAACTTACGTAGATTGCGCAACAACTTGTGCAAATGCGTGCAACTGATTGGATTATATTTGATACCTACACCATGTCAACTATTTTTTTACACTATTTTTATAGATACCCACGCCCTTACGGAAGGGGGAGTTTCCGCTGCGAAATCCGTTTTCCATCGGAATGGGTGGCCGGATTCAATCGGAACAGCCGACCGCTTTCAAGCGGATTTCACAACAGAATAACGGTTTGTCCAAAAAGTGTCCAAAATGGAGCTCATTTCATCAAAAAACATGCAGACGCATCAAACCGTATAAATGACGGAAATCCCTGAATTTATTGAGGTAAGAGAAATTCTAGAGGGAAAGGAAAATTCCTCAGAGGATTTTTGCAGACCGATGCATTACCACTTTGCTACCGCGCCTGGCTATCATTAATTCTTTAATCGGAAGCCAATGCTGTCCCAATTCACCCTTATTTAAAAACAAGAATTGGGACGCCTTGTGCAGTCCTTTAGGAC